>JAISII010000082.1 GCA_031262125.1 Oscillospiraceae bacterium
CGCAAAACAAAACGATATTCAAAAACTATTGAAATGCTTCGAATCGCTCTCGACCTTTTAATCCACAGAGACATGTTCGTGCTGCAATAACTATTTACCAGTGCCCTCCGGGAGGGGGATGTCGGCGAAGCCGACAGGGGGAGAAAGCGAAAGCAAAAAAACCAAAAAGAAAGGCATACATATGGCAAAAATAATTCCGCTTTTCAGCGGAAGCAAAGGCAATGCGTTTTTTGTGGGCAGCGGCGGGCAAGGTGTGCTTATAGACGCCGGGCGAAGCTGCCGCCAAATAGAACAAGCAATGACAACCAACAATATGAGCATGAGTGCGATTAAAGGCATCTTTATTACTCACGAGCATACCGACCATTGCAAGGGCTTGCGTGTGCTTACCAACCGCTATAAGCTGCCTGTTTTTGCAAGCGGCGGCACACTGCGTGCGTTAGAACTCGCCGATTGTTTGGATACAAATACACAAACAACAATTATAGAAAACAGCGTTGCCCTTGGCGATATGCAAATTACAAGAATAAACACCTCTCACGATACCGAAGAAAGCTGCTGCTACAGCATAACACTTAGCGACGGCAGAAAAGCCGTTGTTGCAACCGACCTTGGCGTTATGTCGCCCGCTTTGCGGCAAGAAATCAGCTCGGCAAATTTGGTTTTGCTGGAGTCTAACCACGATGTAAATATGCTCCGCAACGGTTGGTACCCTTACAGTTTAAAACGGCGGATATTATCCGACAAAGGGCATTTGAGCAACGACAGTTGTGCTGCCGAGCTTGCCGATTTTATAAAAAGCGGCTGCAACCGTGTTATTTTAGGGCATTTAAGCCAAGAAAACAACACCCCCGAGCTTGCTGCGGCAACTTCACTTTGCCAACTGCAAACACAGGGTATGCAACAAGATATTGACTTTACGCTTGATGTAGCTCCGGCAAATTTGTCTCAATTTTCGGTGGTTTTTTAAAACTCAATACCTTTTCTCGCCGCTATCCCTTTATCATAGGGGTGGCGGATTTTTCTGATTCTGGAAATATAATCACCCATTGCAAGCACTGCATCGGGAGGGTTGTGCCCTGTTAAAACAATCTCGAGGCTGTTTGGTGCTTCTGCCAAAAACGCAATAAGCTCGCTTTGTACCAGCATTTTTGCCTGCAACGCCGAAAAAACTTCGTCAAAAATCAGCACATCATATTTTTCGGTTAGCGAAATTTTAACCGACCTCTCAAACAGCTCCTTAACAATTTTAGAAGTTTGTGCCTTTTGAGCTTCGGTCATATCAAAGGTAAAGTCAATTTCAAGCGGGCAGGGCATTAGCGTAATATTTTCAATTTGTGCCAAGGTGTGCCTCTCGCCTGTGTTTTCGCCTTTTAAAAATTGCACCAAAAGCACGTGCAGACCTTGCCCTGCGGCACGCACTGCCGCACCAATTGCCGCCGTAGTTTTGCCTTTGCCATCACCGTAATAAATATGGAGCATTTTTTCTTTTCTCCTTAAAAATAGTTTGCGAAACCACCCCGTCTGCTCAGCACAATCTAAAAATTTGTTATTTTTTTAGATTTTTAATAAGAACTAATTTTATTTTTTACTTAGGGAGCAGCCACCCCTCCCCGGAGGGGAATTTTTGTGCAACACCGATACTTTGACTTCTTGGAAGGGTTAATTTATGTTATTTAAAAATTTAAAACTACAAAGAACCGAAACTTATTTTAAAGCTTCGGTTCTTTTAAAAAACTAAAATATTTGGTTAACCAAAGCAAGTAGCAATAAACATTTACTTTGCAAAATCGGTAGCTCTGCTCTCTCGGATAATATTAACCTTAATCTGACCCGGATAATCCAAATCGGCTTCAATTTTTTTGCAAATATCACGCGCTAAAGGAATCATCCTCTCGTCGCTGACAATCTCGGGTTTAACCATAATGCGAATTTCACGTCCGGCCTGAATTGCAAAGCTTCTTTCAACTCCGTCAAAGGCAGAAGCAACCTCTTCGAGTTTTTGCAGACGTTTAATGTAATTCTCTAAGTTTTCTCGTCTTGCTCCGGGGCGAGCTGCCGAAATAGCATCAGCTGCCTGAACAATAATGGCTGCCAGAGTTTTGGGCTCTACATCGCCGTGATGAGCATGAATAGCGTGAATTACAGCGTCGTTTTCTTTATATTTGCGAGCCGCTTCAATACCCAGCTCGATATGGCTGCCCTCGTGTTCGTGGTCAAGGGCTTTGCCAATGTCGTGCAGCAAACCCGCACGTTTAGGGATTGTGGGGTCTATTCCAAGTTCGTTTGCAATTATGCCGGATAAATATGCAACCTCCAGCGAATGGTTAAGCACATTTTGACCATAGCTTGTGCGGTATTTAAGCCGCCCTAAAAGCTTTATCAGCTCGGGGTGTATGCCCGTAATACCGGTCTCGATAACGGCACGTTCGCCCTCTCGTTTAATAATGCCCTCAACCTCACGCCGTGCCTTTTCTACTGTTTCTTCAATTCTCGCCGGGTGAATACGCCCGTCAGAAATAAGTTTTTCTAACGCTACACGGGCAACCTCTCGCCGTACCGGCTCGAAGCAAGAAAGTGTAATCGCCTCGGGTGTATCGTCGATTATAAGGTCAACGCCGGTCATAGTTTCAATCGCTCTAATATTGCGACCTTCTCGCCCGATTATGCGACCCTTCATTTCGTCGTTGGGCAGCGGCACTGCCGAAACAGTCGCCTCCGAAACGTGTTCGGCTGCTATACGCTGAATTGCCAGCGACACAATGTTGCGTGCCTTGGTGTCGGATTCCTCTTTAAGCTGGGTTTCGTAATCCATAATTTTAACGGCTTTTTCGTGAGTAAGCTCGTTTTCAAGCTGCTCAAGCAAATATGCTTTTGCCTGCTCGGATGTATAGCCGGAAATTCTCTCCAGCATTTCAAACTGGCTGTTCTTAATTTTTTCAATTTCCGCCAGCTTGTCCTGTGCCTCTTTAAGTTTTTTCTGCACCCGTTCGTCCTTTTGGTCAACCGAGTCCAGCTTTTTGTCTAATGTTTCTTCTTTTTGTTGCAGTCTGCGTTCTTGGCGTTGAACTTCCTTACGGCGTTCCTGCATTTCTTTCTCGGATTCATTTCTTAAACGGTGAACTTCGTCCTTACCCTCTAAAATTGCTTCTTTTTTGCGGGCTTCGGCAGATTTCATAGCATCGGAAATAATCCTCTTTGCCTGCTCTTCTGCACTGCCGATTTCTTTCTCGGCAACACGTTTGCGATGGTTAATGCCAATAATAACGCCGACAACAATTCCAATAATCAAAACCGGCAAGCCGATTGTAACAACAGATAAAACGTCAAACGCCAACAGCATTGGGGTTAATTGCATAAATAAAAGCACCTCCTTAATTTGGCTTCTCTAACAATTTAAAATCAAATAATAATTGTTGGAACTAAACCAAATCAACAAAGTGCAGCGGTTTTATGTTAATAAGATGTAATTTTATAAATTTTATGCACAATATGCACACACAAAAATGCTATTGCCCCTGCTCAAAAAGCCAATTTTGGTGCAACCGCACAAAATTATGCTATTTAAAATAAGCATACTCCGGGCAAAAACCAATAAAATCCAATTTTTACTCTTTTATAAAAATAAAGAAAAGATTCTTAAAAATAAAATTAAACTATCTATATAAAACGGCTAAAACTCAGTTTAGTCCAATCTAATATAAATATTAAATCATTTTGGTTCAAAAGTCAAGCGGTTTTGGTAAAAAGTGGGGAATTTTTATTTAGATTTCATTTTTAGAAAATTTTCGCACATAATATTACTAACTAAACCTTTGTAAAAAACACTATTTTACAAACAAAAAAGGGAGTATTATTTTGGCGAAAATTATAAGCAACCGAACAATAATTTTTGAGCAGCCGCCGCTGATTTTGGGCGGAGCGGCAGTTGCCGGTGATAAAGAATCAAAAGGACCTCTGGGCAAGCTTTTTAACCAAATTTTTACCGACGATTCACTGGATACAGATTCTTACGAAAAAGCCGAAATGGAGTTCCAGCGAGCTGCACTACGCAAAGCCGCCGAAAAATCGCAAGTGCCCATAGCCGAGCTGAATATGATTTTCGCAGGTGATTTGCTCAACCAATGTGCCGCCTCTGCCTATGCTATAAGCGGGTTCGATATCCCCTATTTGGGGCAGTACGGGGCGTGCTCTACAATGGCACAGGCGTTGCTTTTGGCAGCAATAACGTGCGATAGCGGTGCGGCAAAAACAGCCGCTTGCATAACCTCCTCGCACTTTTGCACCGCCGAGAGACAGTACCGAATGCCCATAGTTTACGGCGGGCAACGCACCCCAACCTCGCAGTGGACGGTAACAGGTGCTGGGTGCTGCATTATTGGTGCTGCTGATGCGGACAATTTTGGAGAAATCTCGTTAACTCACAACGAACAACCAATTCAAAAAAAACCAAAACACCCTTTTGCCGTAAAAATTGCTTCGGGCATTTTCGGCAAAATTTTAGATTACGGCATTGCCGATGCTGCTAATATGGGTGCGGCAATGGCTCCCGCCGCCGCCGACACTTTTTTAACCTTCTTTAAAAACACCAACACAACCCCCGCCGATTACGACACTATATATACGGGAGATTTAGGCGAAACCGGCTCAAAACTGCTATATGAGCTGATGACCGACGACGGTTTTGATATAAGCAAAAACCACCAAGACTGCGGCTTGCTGATATTTGACAAAACAGAGCAGGATGTGCATTCGGGCGGCTCGGGTGCGGGGTGCAGCTCTGCCGTGCTGGGGGCATATATTCTGCCACGATTGCAATCCGGCGGCGAGCGTAATATTCTGTTTATGGCAACAGGTGCACTTATGAGCCCGACTGTTGTTTTGCAGGGCGAGAATATTCCTTGTGTTGCACATTTGCTTAATATTGTTGCAGAGTAAGGGTTTTTGTTTTTAAAAAGGTTATTAATATTAGTTTTATAAATTGTTTTTTAGAAAAACACAAATCGGCAAACCTGCTTTTTTACACGACTTAATAACAAACTCTGTCCCTTTACTTTTGCCGTCCCAAAAAGCTAAAACTATATCACAAGAATTTATAATTTTTAGATTACGCTTTATGGGAGCAATCCTGCCATATTTGGAATAATTGGGCAAGAACTCCGTAAACTTAATTCCATTTGAAATGGCAAAATTTTTTGCACATAAATCAATACCTTTTGCTCCACCCGAGATTATTTCGGTTGTTTCGGACGGGAGGTATTTTTCTAAGTTGTGTATTGTAAGAGTTCGAGAACCAATAATTGCAGTTTTCATATAGCAACCCTCTTTAAATGCGTCATTATTTAGTCATTATAACACCATTTTGACTAAAACGCAAATTTTTTTGTAAAATAGATTTACAAAGATTTTAAGGGGTAAACAATATGGCGGATGAACAATTAAGATACACTTTAAGAACAAACCGAGAACTATTTCAAAAGTTTAGATATGTGGCTGAATATGAAGGACGTTCTGCAAATAAAAAAATCGAACAGTACCTCAAGCGGACGGTTCAGCAGTTTGAAGAAAAACACGGGAAAATAAATACAAACGAATAAAAAATTTAAGCAAGAGCATTAGTTTGCCCTTGCTTTAGTTTTTATGTAAAAATTTATTTATCATCAAAAACTTCTTTTGCTGGTTTAAAACGCCCTGCGGCACTTTCTTCTAAAGCTATTTTTAGCCGAAAATCAATTTCCTCTAAAGTAAAAGCAGTTAAGCTTTCATCCGTTCTGATATTAATATTTGTTTGCGGCATATACTCAATTCCTTTATAATTATTTAACTGTAAACACATTATGAAGCTTTTTGTTGCATTTGTCAATATGTTTAAAAAAGCAAGCACCTGACCTCTTAATCAGGGTGCCTGCTTTTTTTAGCCATTAAACGCAAATAACCGCCTAGCTACCAACTGAACGATTATTATTAATAAAAATTATTGAGGGCAATCGTCTATTTACATCAGTTATAAGCAAGTGTTGCAAAGATTGTATAAACCTTGCGGCACAAGCCGTAGAGCATACCAATTAGCCGGTAGGCGGTTGCCCCCAACATATTCACCCCGAAATTTTTCGGGTTAAAAGGGGGTGCTTGTTATAGTGCATTTGAAGAATTTCTTCTCTTATATTATATTGATTTTTTAACAATTGTCAAGAGTTTGAGGATGTTTTTTGCTCGTTTTTATGAGTGTACCCAAAAGCCTCCCTCTTAGAGGGAGGTGGCAAGGCGTTAGCCTTGACGGAAGGAGAAAAAAGGCAAGCCCAAAGGCTCGGCAGTGAGGATAAATTCCCCTCCGGGGAGGGGTGGATTCGCTTTAGCGAAGACGGGGTGGTTTGCGACGCAAGTCGCTTCAAGCTTCTGAATATCAACCATTAGAGGGACGGGTTGTTTACTCCGTAACTTCCTCTTCACCCTCAACCTCAACATCCGCTTCAGACTCTGCTTCTTCACCCTCGACAACTTCCAATTCGTCCAAGCTTTCGTCTTCGTCGTGGGGTACGGCGGCAACTGCAACAATTTTGTTACCTTGCCCAATACGCATTACGGTAACACCTTTTGCCGGGCGGCTGCACAACCGCACGCTTGCTGCGGCAATGCGAATAACTACGCCGTCGGCAGAAATCATAATAATATCTTCCTGCTCGGGGGTTACAACGCAAACAGCGGCAACTTCGCCGTATTTTGCGGTGTGGTAGTTTATTACGCCTTTTGTGCCACGGGCAGTTTTGCGGTAATCGGTAACTTTAGAAATTCTCCCATAACCGGTTTCGGAAACCGTAAGCAGCAAGTCATCATCGCCGACTGCACTCATACCCACCACTTCGTCGCCGTCTTTTAAGCGGATTGCCCGAACACCTCGTGCCTGCCTGCCCATTTCTCGGATGGTGTTTTCATCAAACCTAACCGCCATACCTTTGCGGGTGGCAACAATAATTTGGCTTTGACCCTCTGTCATACGCACCCAAGCAAGCTCGTCGCCTTCATTAAGCTCAAGAGCAATAAGCCCGCCCTTGCGGGATGTGTTATAGGCGTTTAGCTTAATACGCTTTATAACGCCCTGTTTTGTAACCATTACAAGAGTTTTGTTTTCGTCAAACTCCGGCACTTTTATCATAGAAGTTATCCGCTCGTCTGCCGAAATCGGGAGCAAGTTTGCAATATTCATACCCTTGCTTTGGCGGCTGCCCTCGGGGATTTCGTAGCATTTTAGGCGGTACACCCTGCCCAAGTTAGAGAAAAACAGCACATAATCGTGCGAATTTATAAGGAACATCTCGGTTGCAACGTCCTCTTCTCGGCGGGACATACCCGAAATTCCCCTGCCGCCCCTGTTTTGGGTTTTGTAAGTGTCGGCTGCAAGGCGTTTTATGTAGCCAAACTGAGTATAGGTAAGTATGCATTCCTCACGGGGGATTAAATCTTCAATATCAACCTCGCCCGAAACGGTGGTAATTTCGGTACGGCGTTCGTCTTTAAATTTGCGGGCAATTTCGGTAAGCTCGTCTTTAATAATATTCAGCTGACGTTCAACCGAACCTAAAATGTCCATAAAGTCGGCAATTTTTTCGCCCAAAACTCTAATTTCTTCTTCAATTTTTGCACGCTCAAGCCCTGTAAGCTGACCCAAACGCATTTGCACAATTGCCTGTGCCTGAATTTCGTCCAGCCCAAAGCGTTCCATCAGCGAAGTTTTTGCCGAGCCGATATCTTTGCTGCGGCGGATAATTGCCACAACCTCGTCTATAAAGTCTACGGCAATTTTCATGCCCTCTAAAATATGGGCACGTTCTTGTGCTTTTTTAAGGTCAAACTCGGTGCGGCGGCGGATAATTATGGTTTGGTGGTCTATGTAATGCTGCAAAACCTCTTTTAGGGTAAGAATTTTCGGCTCGCCGTTAACAATGGCAAGCATAATTATGCCAAAAGTAACACTCAGCTGAGTATAGGAATACAGCTGGTTAAGCACAACCTGCGGCGAGGCATCACGCTTAACGTCAATTTCTATATGCATACCGATTCTATCGGAATGGTCCTCGACGTTAGAAATGCCCTCGATACGCTTTTCTTTAACCATTTCGGCAATATTTTCTATAAGCCGTGCCTTGTTAACTTGGTACGGCAGCTCGGTTACAATAATTTTAAAGCGTCCGTTTTTCGCCTCGACAATTTCGGCACGGGCACGCAAAGTAATTTTGCCCCTGCCGGTGCTGTATGCCGCTCTTATTCCGCTGCGACCCATAATAATACCCGCTGTCGGAAAATCGGGTCCGGGCAGATATTCCATAAGTTCAAAAACATCCGCATCGGGGTTGTCTATAAGGTGAATCAGTGCGTTTGTTACCTCGCCCAAATTGTGGGGAGGAATATTTGTTGCCATACCAACGGCAATGCCGCTGCTGCCGTTAACCAAAAGGTTGGGGTAACGGCTGGGCAAAACGGTGGGTTCTTCCAAACGGTCGTCGAAGTTTGGTGCAAAATCCACTGTTTTTTTGTCAATATCGGTTAGCATTTCGGTAGCAATTTTGCTCATTTTCGCTTCGGTATAACGGTACGCCGCAGGCGGGTCGCCGTCTACCGAACCAAAGTTACCATGCCCGTCCACAAGCATATATCTCATAGAGAAGTCTTGTGCCAAACGCACAATTGCATCATAAACCGAGGCATCACCATGCGGGTGATAGCTGCCCAAAACCGAGCCGACAATATCAGCACACTTACGGTATGGTTTTTCGGGGGTTAAGCCTCTCTCGTGCATAGTATAAAGTATGCGTCTGTGCACGGGCTTTAAGCCGTCCCGCACATCGGGCAAGGCTCTTGCCACAATAACGCTCATCGAGTAATCTAAAAACGATTTCTCCATTTCACGTTTTATGTCTACCTCTATGATTTTTGATTTTTCTAACGCAGTCTGCATTTTTTCGTCCATTTTTTTAGAACCTTTTTAAGGTTATCTCCTTATTTCATTAACTTTATTTGCTTTTTACGGATTTATTTGAAGGCGAATTCTTCGCAGAAACCACCCCGTCTTCGCTAAAGCGAATCCACCCCTCCCCGGAGGGGAATTTTCGTGTATTACCGAAACTTTGGGCTTGCTCCTTTTCTCCCCCTGTCGGCTTTGCCGACATCCCCCTCTGAGAGGGAGACTTTTTTGATTGTTCCCCAAAGCCTCCCTCTTAGAGGGAGGTGGCAAGGCGTAAGCCTTGACGGAAGGAGAAAAAAGAAAATCTTGTCCCCTTGCTCAAACATCCAAGTTCTGCACATATTTTGCGTTTTGCTCAATAAACTCCCTGCGGGGTTCTACCTTATCGCCCATTAAAATGGTAAACACACGGTCGGCTTCCTCGGCGTCCTCCATCTCTACCCGCAACATTGTGCGGCTTTCGGGGTTCATTGTGGTTTCCCAAAGCTGTTCGGAGTCCATTTCGCCCAAACCTTTATAACGCTGAATTTCGGTTTTGCCTTCAATTCCACCAAGAATTATATCTCGCTCTTCGTCCGAGTATGCGTATTTATGCTCTTTGTTTTTAGTAATACGGTACAGCGGCGGCTGAGCAATATAAATATGCCCTTCTTCCACCAGCGGCTTCATAAATCTAAAGAAAAACGTCAGCAACAGCGTGCGAATATGCGAACCGTCAACGTCGGCATCAGCCATTATAATAACACGCCCATAGCGTAGCTTTGTAAGGTCAAATTCGTCGCCCAAACCTGTGCCAAGTGCGGTTACAACAGGCATCAGTTTATCGTTGCCGTACACCTTGTCGATACGGGATTTTTCTACATTAAGCATTTTGCCCCACAGGGGGAGTATTGCTTGGAACTTCCTGTCTCGCCCGCCTTTGGCAGAGCCGCCCGCCGAATCACCCTCTACTATGTAAATCTCGGTCTCGGCAGGGTCACGGGACTGGCAGTCGGCAAGTTTGCCGGGCAGCTGGGCACTTTCTAACGCCGATTTACGCCGAACGCTTTCTCGTGCTTTGCGGGCAGCCTCTCTTGCTCGGGCGGCTGCAAGCGTTTTATCAAAAATTGCTTTTGCAATTTGCGGGTTTTCTTCTAAATAAACTGCAAGTTTGTCGCTTATCAGTTTATCTACCATCGTTCTTATTTCGGTGTTGCCGAGTTTGGCTTTGGTTTGCCCCTCAAACTGTGCCTCTTTAAGCTTTACGCTTATAATAGCCGTTAAGCCCTCACGAACATCTTCGCCGCTTAGGTTTTTGTCGCTGTCTTTAAGCTTGCCGAATTTGCGGGCATAGTCGTTCATCACACGGGTAAGGGCACGCTTAAAGCCCTCCTCGTGGGTGCCGCCGTCGGTAGTGTGTATGTTATTTGCAAACGAGAGCAAAAGCTCGTTATAGCTTTCGTTATATTGCATTGCAATTTCAACCGCCGCCGAATCATCCTCGTTGGCTGATGCAAAATAAATAACTTCGGGGTTAACAACGCTTATTTGCCGCTTTTGGTGTATATACTCTACAAAGCTGCGTATGCCGCCCTCGTACAAAAAGTTTTTTTGTATGAGGTTTTCGGCATCTCTCTCATCACGCAGCTCGATATGTATGCCGGCATTTAAAAACGCCTGCTCTCGCAGCCTTACCTTTAGGGTGTTAAAATCGTATTCGTCGGTTTCTTTAAAAATTTGGGTGTCGGCTTTAAACAAAACTTCGGTTCCCTTTTTTGTTGTAGGGCCTATTTTTTGCAAGTCGGTGGCAATGTCGCCACGCTCATACCGCTGAAAATATTCAAACTCGCCGTCGTAAACACGCACTTCCAGCCACTCCGACAGTGCATTAACAACCGACGCACCAACGCCGTGCAACCCGCCCGAAACCTTATATCCGCCGCCGCCGAACTTGCCGCCTGCGTGCAACACCGTAAAAACAACCGTTACGGCAGGGATGCCCATTTTTTGGTTTATGCCTACGGGGATTCCTCGCCCGTTGTCAAAAACTCTTATAATGTTGCCCGGCAGAATAGAAACATCAATTTTATCGCAAAACCCTGCAAGGGCTTCGTCTATTGCGTTGTCTACAATCTCATAAACCAAGTGGTGCAAGCCCCTCGGCCCGGTCGAACCGATATACATACCCGGGCGTTTGCGTACTGCTTCCAAGCCCTCTAAAACCTGTATTTCGTCCGCTCCGTATTCACTTTCGACCTTAGAAATTTCTATCATCTCTATGTTTTCGTTCATTTCACTCATCTTTGGTTTTTCTCCCTGTTTTTGCTTTCTTATTTTTGTCTTTCTTCTTAAATCTTATTAAAAGCGGATATATTAATAAAACTCCGCAAATTACAACGGCTGTAATTATAATTCCGGGGAAAACTCCCAGCTCGTTTTTTATAAAATAATCTAAGGTTGCAAGGTTAAACCCCACGCCTGCACCAAGCACCAAAATTATGCACACAGGCAAAGCAATTGCTTTAGAAGTTTTTATCTCTGCACCGCAAAGCGGACATTGTTTTTCTTTTTTAAAACTCAAGCTTAACAAATCTTTATAATAAAATGTGCCTGCACATTGTGGGCATTGCTTACTCATCACGCCACCTACGTCGCTTTTTTTGCAAAGGGTCTTCGCTGCTTTTTTTAAACCCGCCAAACTCAAAAGTTTTGTCGCCGGGCAAACTTTGCTGCTCTTCTTCCCCGCCCTGCTCGTCGTAAAAACTGCCGTTGTCGGGAGAAAACCCTTCTGTGCCGAACTTTTTCTCTCTTATTTGCCTTACTTTTTTAAACACGTTCGAGTCTATCGTCGTATTTGAAAAATCAACCGGCTTTAAATTCTGCTCGCTGTTAAAACCCTCATAATCATCTGCGGCAAACCCGTGCGTAGCGTTTGCTTTTGCGGGCAATACCTGCCCGTCCTCTCGGTATTTTTTTAACGGCATAAAAGCCAAAAACATCGGACCCATAGCATAATAAACCAAAAACGGCAGTGCAACCAAAAAAAAGCTGAAAAAATTTAAAAACCCTGTTGCCGCCATTATTATAAACAAAAGCAACGCAAATGCAAGAAAAAACCCAAACATAACAAAAGCTGCTTTTTTAATTACAACCTTAGATTCTTTCTTGCACCGGCGGCAAACATATTC
>JAISII010000025.1 GCA_031262125.1 Oscillospiraceae bacterium
ACGGGGTAAACGGGGTCGGTAACCAAAACTATGTTATCCTGCCCGAAAATGTCGCCAATGTTGCCTGTGTCGCTTTTTGCACCGTCCGAGATAAAAACCTCGCTTGCGTCAATATCAACTCCAAAGGTCTTGTAATAGTCGGCTGCGGCTTGGCGTAAAAACTCATAGCCGTTATAATCGGGGTAGCCCTTAAAAGTTTCTTTATTCCCAAGCTCGTCGGCACCCTGTTTAATAGCCTCAACCACAATTGGTGCAAGGGGCAGCGTAACATCGCCGATGCCCAGCTTAATCACTTTTTTATCGGGGTTTTGCTCAATATATTTGTTGGTTCTGTTTGCAATCTCGGCAAACAAATAGTTTTGTACTAAGTTTTTATAATTATTGTTAAGTTGCAATTGGTTTGTTCTCCTTTATAATAAATCAGAAATAAAAATGCAGAATGCTCGTCGCAACACGCCCTTTTGAGCTTGTTTTTGTGCAAGCACAAAAAGCTACGCTTTACGGTTGGTTGCTCCTCTTTGCAAAATGAAACATTTTGCAAGTAGAGGCATAGCCGACAAATCTTGCCTCTTGTCTCTTGCTTCTTGCCCCTTGAAGCGGAGGGGTGCCGTGTTTTAACACGGTGGGGTGGTTTCTATTTAATCACTGCCTTAACAAACTCCCTAAACAAGGGGTGAGCATTGTTAGGGCGGCTTTTAAATTCGGGGTGGAACTGCACGCCGATAAAGAATTTGTTTTCGGGGATTTCTACAGCCTCGACCAAAATGCGGTCGGGCGAAGTGCCGGTAATTTTCATTCCGGCTTCTTCAAAATCTACACGGAAGTTATTGTTAAATTCATAACGGTGGCGGTGCCGCTCGTCGATTTCTTTTTGATTATAGGCGGTTTGCATAATCGAGCCATCTTTTATAACGCAGGGGTATGCCCCAAGACGCATTGTGCCGCCTTTAGATACTATGCCCTGCTGGCTTTCCATAAGGTCGATAACCTTGTGCTGACTGTCCTCCGAAAACTCGCCCGAATCTGCATCCTCATAGCCCAGAACATTAAGTGCAAACTCAATAACTGCTGTTTGCATACCCAAGCAAATGCCTAAATAAGGCACATCGTTTTCTCTTGCGTATTTTACGGCGGCAATTTTTCCGTCTACCCCACGGGGACCAAACCCACCGGGAACTAAAATGCCTTGAACATCGGCAAAAACTTCGGCACAATTTTGGTCGTTAAGCTGCTCTGTATCTACCCATTTGATGTGAACATGTGCAGAGTTTTCATAACCGGCATGGCGTAAAGCCTCGGCAACCGAAAGATAAGCATCGTGCAAACTTACATATTTGCCGCACAGTGCAATTGTAACATCCTTGCGGCGGGAGTGGATTCTCTCCAGCATTTCTTCCCACTCTTGCATATCAATTTTTGGTGCATCAATATTCAACTCACGGCACACAACGTCCGAAAAATTGTATTTTTCGAGCATTATGGGTGCTTCGTACAGCACGGGGATGGTTATATTCTCGATTACGCAATCGGGCTTTACATTGCAAAACAGTGCAATTTTATTAAAAATAGATTTATCCAACGGTTCGTCGCAACGCAGAACGATAATGTCGGGGTTAATGCCCAGCGAACGCAGCTCTTTAACCGAATGCTGTGTAGGCTTGGATTTATGCTCCTCGCTGCCACGCAAAAACGGTACAAGCGTAACGTGCACAAAAAGGCTGTTGCTGTTGCCAACCTCAAGCGAAACTTGACGTATTGCCTCTAAAAACGGCTGGCTTTCAATATCGCCGACTGTTCCGCCGATTTCGGTAATAACGACATCGGCGTTCGATTTTGCACCAACACTGTAAATAAAAGACTTAATCTCGTTGGTAATATGGGGTATTACCTGAATTGTTTCGCCCAGATAATCGCCCTTGCGTTCTTTATTTATTACGTTAGAGTACACCTTGCCCGTTGTAAGGTTACTGAATTTGTTCAGGTTTTCGTCAATGAACCTCTCATAATGCCCAAGGTCAAGGTCTGTTTCGGCACCATCCTCGGTTACAAAAACCTCGCCGTGCTGCAAGGGGCTCATTGTGCCGGGGTCCACGTTAATATATGGGTCCAGCTTTTGTGCCGCAACCTTTAGCCCTCGTGCCTTTAACAACCGCCCCAACGAAGCCGCAGTTATGCCTTTGCCCAAGCCCGAAACAACGCCGCCTGTTACAAATATGTATTTTGTGTTAGCAATTTTTTTACAATCTTCCATTTCTTTATACTCACCTATCGCATAAAATTTTGTTTAGCATTTACTTCTCAAGCGTTCGCTTAATATTTGTTTAGCGTTAAGTTTAAAAACTTTCCTATCGCACATAGTTTATTTAGTGTTATTGTTTTGTTGCGTTCGCTTTTCTCCCCCTGTCCTTCAAGAGGCAAGAAGTCAGTGGCAAGAAGCAAGAAGCGGCTTTGCCGCTCGCTTTCTCCCCCTATCGGCTTCGCCGATTTTCCCCCTCCCGGAGGGGGACTTTTTCAGCTCTCTTTTTTGAGTGTACCCCAAAGCCTCCCTCTTAGAGGGAGGTGTCAGGGCTTTAGCCCTGACGGTGGGAGAAAAAAGGTTACCTAACAACTTCTCCGTCAAAAACCCTTACGGCGTCGCCGGTCATAAACACAGTATCCTCGGTGGCGTTAATAACCAAATTGCCGCCTTTAAGCTTTACGGTAATATCCTCGCCAAAATTGCTGTGCCCGTTAAGGCAGGCCGCCATTGCAACTGCACAAGCACCTGTGCCGCAAGCCCAAGTTTCGCCCGAGCCACGCTCCCAAACACGCATTTTTAAGGTTTTATCGTTAAGCACTTTTACAAACTCAACATTAACCCTCTCGGGGAACATTTCATCAAACTCGAACAACGGGCCGATTTTTTCCAAATCCAGCACATCTACGTTATTAACAAAAACCACAACGTGCGGGTTGCCCATAGAAACAGCAGTGATTTTATACTCTACCCCGCCAATGTTTACAGGGCGGTTTATAACACTTTCTCCGTCAAGCTTTATCGGCACAAGTTCGGGTTTAAGCTCGGCTTTGCCCATATTAACCTTAACGGCGGTAACTTCGCCTTCTTGGGTAATTACTTTTAACTGCTTTATGCCCGAAAGAGTTTCTATCGAAATCTCATCGGTGTCGTTAATATCAACATAGCCGTGGTCGTACAAAAATTTTGCCACACAGCGTATGCCGTTGCCGCACATTTTGCCCTCCGAACCGTCAAGGTTGAACATCCTCATTTTTGCTGCGTTTGCTTTATCCTCGGGCGGGCAAACAAGAATTACACCGTCGCCGCCAATGCCGAAATGCCTGTCGGAAAGCTGAATTGCAAGCCCTTCGGGGTTATCTATCCTCGGGTTGCTGTTGGGCAAATTTTTAAAGGTAGAAATATATATATAGTCGTTGCCGCTGCCGTGCATTTTTGTAAAGCGGATTTTAACCTTTTCTTGCCGCATATTGTTAATGTCTACAAGCTCGGTGCTAAGGGGTGAAAAACGGCTGTGCAAACAATCGGCAAGGGCGTTTGCGGTGTCGATAGAAGTTAAGCACGGAATACTGCGTTCGACTGTTTTGCGGCGGATTATTACCGAATCACGGGAAGGAATCCTCCCCTTACTGGAAGTTGAAATTACGTATTGCACCTTGCCGCTCTCAAGCAATGTGAGGGTGTTGTTTTGCTCGTTGTGATGTATTTTGTCTACGACTTCTACGTCTATGTTATAATCCCTTAAAACTGCCGCTGTGCCCGCCGTGGCATAGATGTAAAAGCCCAAGTCGGCAAACTTTTTAACAACATCGCCAATTTCTGACTTATCGGAATTGCGAACGGTAACGAACACGCCGCCGTGTTTTTGCATTTTGTAGCCCGCTGCTATCAAGCCTTTGTAAAGTGCTTCTTCCAATGTTCCGGCTATGCCCAAAACCTCGCCGGTAGACTTCATTTCGGGGCCTAAGTGGTTATCTACGTTAATTAGTTTTTCGAAGCTGAAAACAGGCACCTTAACCGCAACATAGGGCGATTTTTTATAAAGCCCCGTGCCATAGCCCAAATCTTTCAGCTTTTCACCCAGCATACAACGCACCGCCAAATCAACCATCGGCACGCCTGTAACTTTGCTTATGTAAGGTATGGTTCGGCTGGAGCGAGGGTTAACCTCAATAACGTAAAGCTCTCCGTTATATACCAAATATTGAATATTAACCAAGCCTTTTGTGTTGAGTGAAACAGCAAGGTTTTTGCTTGATTTTATGATTGTTTTTGTCATCTCGTCGTTCAGGTTGCATGCCGGATAAACCGCAATAGAATCGCCCGAATGCACGCCCGCACGCTCAATATGCTCCATAATGCCAGGGATTAAAATATCCTCTCCGTCGCAAATGGCGTCAACCTCAATCTCCAGCCCCTGCAAATATTTATCTATAAGTATGGGGTTTTCAATCTCTTGTGCCAGAATAATCGCCATATATTCCAAAACATCGGCTTCGTTAAAGGCAATAATCATATTTTGCCCGCCCAAAACATAAGAGGGACGCAGCAGCACAGGGTAGCCGATTTGTGTAGCTACGGCAAGGGCTTCATCGGTTGTCATAACCGTTTGCCCTTTGGGGCGTTTTACGTTGTATTTTTCAAGCAGCTCGTCAAAACGCTCTCTGTCCTCCGCCATATCAATAGCATCTGCCGATGTGCCCAAAATGCGTATGTTATTGTCGCTTAAAAAATGTGTTAGCTTTATTGCCGTTTGCCCGCCGAATGCAACAACCACGCCCAGCGGTTTTTCGGTTTTAATAACGCCCATAACATCCTCGGGAGTGAGGGGTTCAAAATACAATCGGTCGGCTGTGTCAAAATCGGTCGATACGGTTTCGGGGTTGTTGTTTATAATAACAACTTGGTAGCCTGCCTCTTTTAACGCCCAAACACAGTGCACCGACGCATAGTCAAACTCGATGCCCTGCCCAATGCGGATTGGACCCGAGCCGATAACTATAATTGTTTGTTTGCCCTTGCCCCCGCTCTCCAAAAATTCCTCTGCTTCGTTTTCGGTGTCAAAGGTAGAGTAAAAATACGGGGTTTGTGCTGCAAACTCGGCGGCACAGGTGTCTACCATTTTATAGACATGCTTTGCGGGTTCAAAGTTTTTTGCACCACTGTATTGCGTAATGGTAGAATCTAAAAACCCGAACTTTTTGGCTGTTTTATAAAGCTCATCGCTTAACTGCTCGGTTTGCAGACGTTTAGAAATATTTACAAGGTTTAAAAGTTTGTTTAAAAACCATTCGTCAATCAATGTAATTTCGTGTATTTTCTCTACGGTTATGCCTTTTTTAAGTGCTTCGTACACGCAAAAGGCACGCAAATCATCACACATATACAGCCGCTGTGTAAGCTCTTCAACATTCATTTCCTCAAACAGCTTATCGTCCAGCGTGTTGTGAGAAATCTCGGCTCCACGCACGGCTTTCATCATCGCCGACTCAAAATTTGTGCCTATAGACATCACCTCGCCGGTTGCCTTCATTTGTGTGCCCAAGCTGCGTTTTGCATATACAAATTTGTCAAACGGCCATTTTGGGAACTTTACAACAACATAATCCAACGCCGGCTCAAAGCAAGCATAGGTTGTGCCTGTTACGGCGTTTTTAATTTCGTCCAGCGTATAGCCAATGGCAATTTTTGCGGCAACCTTTGCAATTGGGTAACCCGTAGCTTTAGAAGCCAACGCCGACGAGCGGGAAACACGGGGGTTAACCTCAATTACGGCATAATCAAAGCTCTCGGGGTGCAAAGCAAACTGGCAGTTGCAGCCGCCCTCAACGCCCAAAGTATCAATAATTTTAAGGCTTGCCGAACGCAGCATTTGGTATTCTTTATCGCTGAGCGTTACAGCTGGTGCAATAACAATACTGTCGCCCGTATGCACGCCTACGGGGTCAAAATTCTCCATAGAGCAAACGGTTATAACATTGCCGTTGCTGTCTCGCATAACTTCAAATTCAATTTCTTTCCAACCGGCAATGCACTTCTCTACCAAAACCTGAGTTATTGGAGAAAGACGCAAGCCGTTTTCGGTAATTTCACGCAGCTCTTCCTCGTTATTAACAATGCCACCGCCTGTGCCGCCCAAAGTAAACGCAGGGCGAATAATTACCGGGTAATCAATTTCCTTTGCAAACTCCGCCGCCGAATCAACATCGTTAACAACCTTTGAGGGTATGCACGGCTGCCCAATAGACTCCATAGTGTCTTTAAACATCTGTCTGTCTTCGGCTTTGTCGATAGTTTCGGGGTTTGCACCCAAAAGCTGCACATTATGGCTCTTTAAAAATCCGCTTTTTGCAAGCTGCATAGAAAGCGTCAAGCCCGTCTGCCCCCCTAAGGTAGAAAGCAAACTGTCGGGTTTCTCTTTTTTAATAATTCTCTTAACCGTATCCAGCGTTAGCGGTTCTATGTAAATTTTGTCCGCCATTGCGTTGTCGGTCATTATGGTTGCTGGGTTGCTGTTTATTAAAACAACCTCCAAGCCTTCCTCTTTTAACGCACGGCACGCTTGTGTTCCTGCATAGTCAAACTCGGCAGCCTGCCCTATTACTATCGGACCCGAGCCGATTACCAGTACTTTTTTAATGTTCTTTTTTAATGGCATTTCTTTTCTCACCTATTCATCTGGAAGCCAGAAGCCAGAAACCAAATATTTCTGCATTCTGCATTATTATTTCTTAATTATTAACCCTTTTTTCTTTAACAAAATCTATAAACTTATCAAACAAAAATTCTGTATCTTTAGGACCACAGCAAGCTTCGGGGTGAAATTGAACGGTATAACCCGGAAAATCAGAATACCTCACGCCCTCGCAAGTGCCGTCGTTAACATTAACATAATTAACAACTGCGTTGCTACCCATACTCTCCGACACCACCGCATAGCCGTGGTTTTGGCTGGTGATGTACACTTTGTTATCGTCGCTGCACTTTACGGGCTGGTTGCCGCCACGATGCCCGTATTTTAGCTTGGCTGTTTTGCCGCCCCTGCTTAACGCAAGCAGCTGGTGCCCAAGGCAAATGCCGAAAATCGGCACGCCCGATTTTGCAAGGTTTTTAAGCTCTTCGATTATTTCGGTATTCTCCGACGGGTCGCCCGGGCCGTTGCTCAGCATAATACCGTCGGGTTTATAGCTTAACGCTTGCTGTGCCGAAGTGCCACCCGGCACAACATAAACATCGCAGCCACGTTTTTGCAGCTCTCGTGCTATATTGCTCTTTGCACCAAAATCGTACAAAACTATTGTCAGCTTGTCTTGCACATCGGGGTCAGCCGCAAAAAGCTCTGTTTGCTCTACCGTTGTGTTTTTAACGGCATCGGTAATAACATAGCTGCGAATTTGTTGCAGCTTTTGCTCCATATTTTCCAAATCGTAAGTTATCATACAGTTCATAACGCCGCTTTCACGCACAATTCGTGTAAGCTCACGGGTGTCTACATCATAAACACCGGGGATGTTATTTTCTGTTAAAAAGGTGTCAAGTACCCCTTCACACCTAAAATTGGAGGGGTCTTGGCACCATTCACGGACAACATATGCTGTTAAAAAAGGCTTGCGGCTTTCAAAATCAACGGGAATAACGCCGTAGTTGCCTATTAAAGGGAATGTTTGAGTAACGACCTGCCCGTAATAGCTTGGGTCGGTTAATGTTTCAAGATAGCCCGTCATTGCGGTTGTAAAAACAAGCTCGCCCACCGTTTGGTGTTTTGCTCCAAAGGGCTTGCCCTCAAAAACTTTGCCGTTTTCTAAAATAATATAAACTTTGTTCTCTGACATTTTTAACTCCTGTATCGCACAAAACTTTGTTTAATCTAATTGTCTTGTTCCGTTCGCTTGGTTTTAGTGCTTAGCTTTGCTTTTTTTCGCTTCGCTTTTCGCTACTAAGGATTCTATTTGTTCAAAGACCTTTGAAACCAGATATTTCTGCATTCTGCATTATTATTTATTAATTATCGTACGTCTTCAAAACCTGCCGTGCTACATCAACCTTTGTCATACGCATATCCATAGCTTGGCGTTCGAGGTATTTGTGAGCTTGGTCTTCGCTGAAAACAAGGTTCTGCATAAGCAACATCTTGGCACGGTCGATTATTTTTATGCCTTCCATTCGCTGTTTTAGTTTGCTGTTTTCTTCAAACAAGCCTAACATTCTTCTTTTAAAAAAGTCGGTAAACAGCAAATAGTGGTGGAACAAATGCTTGTTAACAGGCTTGCCTATAACCAGCACGCCTTTGCAAGCCATAGCATCTGAAATGCTAGCAGCGATATCCTCCTGCACAATAATAATTACGCAGGCACGGGTTATTTGTGCAGCATTAACCGCAACCGAGACGCCTTTTTCAAGCTCGCTGACAATGTTGACTAAAATAAGGTCAAAATCTTTTGTTTGCACATAATATTCAAGCTGTTCGGGTGCAAAAGCAAACACAACATCGTCAAAACCTTCAATGCACAGCAAATCGGAGATTGCCGCTGCACTTTTTTCTGTTTTAGAAAAAACTAAAGCACTTTTCATTCGGCACACTCCTTCGAATTATTTTATAACAAAATGCGTCATTTTATATTACAAAATAGAAATATAAAACAGTTTAACAAAAAAAATATTAAAAACAAACCGCAACGTTGTCCGTTACGGTTAAATTTTGTAAAA
>JAISII010000034.1 GCA_031262125.1 Oscillospiraceae bacterium
TACAAGAGAATCATCATTCACAGACAGCGGCTATTACCAAAACGGCAGTCTTGTACGTGCAATAGCAATGCCTACAGGCGGGACAAACGGCGGAAATAGTAATTCCAACAACTCCGGCAGTTCGGGCAGTATTGATTTTGGCAGTAATAACAGTTTATATGATGACCCGCCATGTTCGGGGTGTAATGGCAGCGGCATGCAAGATTGTATGTTTTGCGGTGGCGACGGTATGACAAAAGAATTTATACCCGGAGGAGGTAGGGACAGTTCGTTCTCGTCTTATATCGATGCTGATTGTAGTTACTGTACCGGCGGACAAATGAGATGCCGTGTTTGCGGTGGTTCGGGATAAGATAACCTGTTGGTTTTTAACCATTAACAGAACTAATAATTGAACAAAAAACCAGCTCCGAGGTTGCACTTGGGGCTGGTTTTTTGTCTGTTTTTGTGCAAAAATTTAAAAATTGCGACAAAATATTTTTAAATGTTGCAAATTTGTTGACTTTTTGCAAAAAGTGCGGTAATATGATAAAGTATTTTAGTTACAATGGAGTAATTTAAAATAATAAAATAATTTTTTTACTTATGGAGGCTATTTGCGATGAAAAAGACACGCATTATTACACTTGCTGCATTAACTATTATTTGTATTTTATTAACCTCTTTTGCCGGATGTGCTGTAGAAACAAGCTCTTCTGCAAACGAGACTGTTCCACCGGAAACAACCGAAGCCGCTTTGAACATTGAAGTCGGCGGTCTGCTTGAAGACGGCATTTTGCAAGTTGGGCAAGAAGTTGGCTACCCGCCTTTTGAATATTATGCAACAGACGGCGAAACAATTGTTGGTTTTGATGCCGACCTTATTAATGCAATAGGCGATGTTTTGGATATTGAAATCAAAACAATCGATACCGGTTGGGACGGCATTTTCAGCGGTTTAGACAGCAATCGTTACGATGTTGTATGTTCGGCTGTAACAATTAACGCAGAACGCAAAGAAACAATGGACTTTACTCAGCCCTATATTGAAAACTGGCAAGCAATTGTTGTTAAAAAATCTTCCGCTCCCATAACCTCTGTAGAAGGGCTTGACGGTTTAAAAGTTGGCTATCAGGGTTCAACAACTTCCGATGAATATCTTGCCGACTTGATGAACACCAATGTTCTTGATTGCGAAACCAGTTCTTACGATAAGATTTTGCAAGCTTTTGACGATTTAAAATTAGGTCGTATTGATGCTATTCTGTGCGACAGCACGGTTGCTGACGGTTATTTGAGCCGTGAGCCTGAAGAATACAATATTTCTTGGAACCAATCTTCGGAAGAAGGTGCAGAAGCCGAAACATTCGGCATTGCTGTAAAAAAAGGCAACACGCAGTTGCAAGAAGCACTTGATGCTGCAATTGATGTGCTTAAAGAAAACGGTAAGTTAGACGAAATTAAAAACGAGTGGTTTTAATTAATTAATCAAAAATAAGTTTCCCCCGCTTTTTGCGGGGGAAATATTATGAAAGCAAAGTTTTGTTTTTTTAAATAACAAGCTGTTAGGAGCTTTTAAATGTTAAAGAAAATCAAAGGATGGTTTTACCCCGTAACAAAAAAGCTGATTATAATTTTAGCGGTTGTTGCGGTTGTATTGTCATCTGTTATTATTTTGGCTGCTACAAAGCCGTCAATTAACACTGTAGACAGCAGGATTTCGACCGAGCTTAAAGAGAGTTCGGGTAAAATGTATGCCCAAGCTACGTTAGATTTTGGTATTTTTAATGCTGTTAGAGGGCAGAATGTTAAAAACGGGAAAACTGAAACATACATTGGTATTGCCGGCGATACAAAAAAAGTTGACGACATATGGGCAGAGCCTTTTGCAGACATTGTTTTTTGGATGCCGCAATTATTGGACGGTGCAGGAACAACCATAAAGCTTACAATAACTTCTGTTACTGTCGGTATATTTTTAAGTATATTCTTAGCCTTAGGTAAAATCAGCAAATTCGCAGTTTTACGGTGGCCTTGCAGTGCTTATATCTTCTTTTTCAGAGGCACGCCACTACTTATGCAGCTGTTTTTTATTTATTTTGGTTTGCCGCTTATAAACCCTGCCATGGCTATTCAAGATAGATTTTTAGCCGCATTTATTGCTTTTACGCTTAACACCGCCGCATATGTTGCCGAAATAATCCGTGCAGGTATTCAATCAATCAGCAAAGGGCAGTTTGAGGCTTCTAAAGCTTTGGGTTTAAGCTATGCTCAAACAATGAGTATAATAATAATTCCCCAGTCTATACGTCGCCTTCTTCCCCCCGTTGCAAACGAATTTATAATGGTTTTAAAAGACGCTTCTTTGGTTTCTATGATTGCGTTATCTGACCTTACTCACGCAACAAGAACAATCTCCAACTCCAGCTCTACTGTTTTGGTTTATATTCCGGCTATGATTATTTACTTGATTATTACTGCTGTATTTAATTACATTTTTAATAAGCTCGAAAAACGATTTTCGGTTTACGAATAAGAAGGGAGCAAAATCAAATGTCGTTAATACGCACAGAAAAAGTATGCAAAAGTTTTGGCTCTCTTAGAGTTTTAAAAAATGTTGATATGCATGTTGACGAAGGCGAGGTTGTTTGCATTATCGGCCCTTCGGGTGCCGGCAAATCTACCTTTTTGCGTTCGCTAAACCAGCTTGAAACAATAAACAGCGGCAAAATTTTTATTGATGAAGAATTGTTTTTGCACCGTGAGCATAACGCAACGGTTGAAAAGATTTCTCCCGAAAAATATAAAAGCCTGCTGTTGGAAATGGGTATGGTTTTTCAAAGCTTTAATTTGTTCCCGCACAAAACCGTTTTGCAAAACGTAACCTTGGCACCAATTAATGTTAAAAAAGTTTCTAAAGCCGATGCCGAAAAAAAGGCACACGAAGTTATTAATATGGTTGGCTTGGGCGATAAAATAAACCAATACCCTTCTCAGCTTTCGGGCGGGCAGCAACAGCGTGTTGCAATTGCACGGGCGTTGGCTATGGAACCTAAAATTATGCTTTTTGACGAACCGACCTCGGCACTTGACCCCGAACTTGTTGGCGAAGTGCTTGGTGTTATGAAAAAGCTTGCCGAAAGCGGTATGACGATGCTTGTTGTAACACACGAGATGGCGTTTGCCCGTGATGTAGCCGACAGAGTGCTGTTTATGGCAGACGGCGGCATTGCCGAAGAAGGCTCGCCCGATGTTTTGTTTAAAAACCCAAAAAACCCACGCACACAGCAATTTTTGGCACGTGTTTTAAACCGGGATTGATTTTTTATATGTGAGTCTTTATAAAATTACTACTTGCAAAATGTTTCATTTTGCAAAGAGGAGCAACCGCCCGTAGGCGTAGCTTTTTGTGCTTGCACAAAAACAAGCTAAATAGGGCGAGTTGCGACGACGGAGTTGCTTTGATGAAACAAACAAAATTTTATGAGCTTAAACACTCGTTTTTGCTGTTAATTACAGCCATAATTTGGGGTATTGCTTTTGTTGCCCAAAAAGACGGAATGAAAACCATAGGCCCGCTTATGATGTCGGGCACTCGGTTTATTTTGGGCGGTCTGTCGCTCATCCCCGTTATTTTGATTTTTGAACGTAAAGGCATAAGCCCTTTGCAAAAAAAGAACTCTTACATTTACGGCATTATTGCAGGATGTGTGCTTTATTTTGCGGTTAATTTGCAGCAATACGGCATTTTGTTTACCGGCTCGTCGGGCAAGGCTGCGTTTATAACCGCTATGTACACGATTATTGTGCCGATTTTCGGGCTGTTTTTGGGCAAAAAGACTTCGCTTTTAACATGGCTGGGTGTGGCTTTGGCTTTGGTGGGGCTTTATTTCATTAGCTTTAACAACGACTTCAGCATAAGCCACGGCGACATTTTTTTGATTGTTGGTGCATTTTTTTGGGCTGCACATATTATGATGGTTGACAGCTATGTGCCAAAGGTTGCGGCTTTGCGGTTTTCTATGACTCAGTTTTATGTTTGTGCCGTGCTGTCGCTTATAACGATAATTCCGCTTTCTCAAAGCTTTATGCAAGGCACACCGTTTTATGAAACCTTTACCTTTGACGGTATGGCGGAGGGTATTGTTCCGTTGCTATATACTGGCATATTGTCGTCGGGCATAGCGTACACTTTGCAAATTGTCGGGCAAAAAGGCGTTGCCCCGGCAAAGGCTGCAATCATCTTCTCTTGCGAATCTTTATTTGGTGCACTTGGCGGCTGGCTTTTTGCGGGCGAAGTTATGACCCCACGCAGTTACATTGGCTGTGCGTTAATGTTCTGCGGTATTATTGCCTCTCAGCTGCAAATTGGCAAAAAGCGGCGTAAAGAGCGGTTGGAAGAAGAACTCAATAAAGTTTAATAAGTTATTTTGTTAACTGAACAATAAACACAAAACCAGCCCCGAGGTTGCACTTGGGGCTGGTTTAAAATTGTAAATGCGAAAAATTCACTCTTGACATATATATATATATATATAATGGAGTTTGAACTATTTGCAACAAAAATTGGTTATTTTTTTGTTAAAAAATTTATATTTAGAAGGTTTAAAATTATGAGTAACAAACTAATGAAAAAAAGAACGCTATTAATAAAAGTTGCCGCTTTAGCCGTTGTTGCTGTGCTGGCTGCTACGTTGTTTGTCGGTTGTTCTGCTAATGACAACAGCGGGCAGACACCTGTTAATCAAAACAATAATAATGCTCAGGGGGTGCAAACGCCTGTAGGGGATAATAGCGAGAGTGAAAAGTTGGAAGAAATTGTTATAGAAGCACGCGGATTCCTTTATGAGAGTTATTCAGCATCTTCCGGTGGTAATTACGGTGACAGAACAATTAAATATTCCTACTTAGGAATTGAAGGTGCTTATTGGGGAGATTTAGAGAATGGCGTTCCTGATGGTTGGGGTTCTTTTATGGATTCTTACGAATATATCGGTGATAAACTTTCTGCTGATGGTGATGCAGCTGCGATTGGATATTTTGAAAACGGTCATCTCACAGATGGAACTTTGTATAATTATAAAGGTGGCACATACAAAGGATATTTTTCGAACGATAAACCAAACGGGTATGGCGAACTGACAATAAATGATGTTGAATATAAAGGCAACTTTGTAGACGGAGACTTAACTATAGGTGTAATTGATTATGAGGATGAAGATGATTATTACGGTGAAATTTCAAATCTTCAACCTAACGGATATGGTGCAAAATGGACTGTCGAATCACACCTCAACGGCACCGATGTTACAAGAGAATCATCATTCACAGACAGCGGCTATTACCAAAACGGCAGTCTTGT
>JAISII010000043.1 GCA_031262125.1 Oscillospiraceae bacterium
TCAAGCCCTTCGTGGCTAAGGTGCCAAATGTTTTTGTCTTTGCTGTAGTTTGTCTCTCGGTTAATTTTAAGAGGAATCCCTTTAGCCTCGGCATAAGCAATTTCTTCATCACGAGATTTTATATCCCATTCTCTCCACGGTGCAATAATTTTAAGTTCGGGTGCATATGCTTTAATTGCAAGCTCAAAACGCACTTGGTCGTTGCCTTTGCCTGTGCAGCCGTGGCAAATTGCGTCTGCACCCTCTTGCAGTGCAATTTCTACAATACGCTTTGCAATAATCGGGCGGGCAAACGATGTCCCCAACAGATATTTACCCTCATAAACAGCCCCTGCTTTAAGCGTTGGCCAAACATATTCTTCAATAAACTCTTGTTTAAGGTCCTCGATATAAAGCTTAGATGCCCCTGTTTTGATTGCCTTTTCTTCCAGCCCGTCAAGCTCGGTGCCTTGCCCAACATCGCCCGACACAGCAACAACCTCGCAGTTATCGTAATTTTCTTTAAGCCACGGGATGATGATGGAAGTATCTAACCCTCCCGAGTAGGCTAATACCACTTTTTTAATTTTTTGTTCAGACATTTCTTTTTTTCTCCTGTTTTTATAAAATTTTGTTTTATTTGAAAGTTGTATCCTTAATTATACACAAAATATACGCTTTGTCAACAGTTTTATGAATAAATATTCAGTGGTATTCAAAAAATATTCATATAATATTCTAAATTTACTTGAAATTTGCAATGCAAAATGCTAAAATAAATATATAAACAAAAGGAGCAACTGTAATTATGAAAAATTTTAAACAAATCACACCCGAAAGCCTAAATTCAAACCCCTTTGAGCTGATAGGGAAGGACTGGGCGTTGCTAAGCAGCGGCACACCCGAGAATTTTAACACAATGACAATAAGTTGGGGTGCAGTGGGCATTATGTGGAACAAACCCGTGGCGTTCACATTTGTACGCCCGCAGCGTTACACAATGGAATTTGTAATCGGCAACGACTATGTATCGCTTTGCTTTTTTGATGAAAAATACCGTAAGGCACTTGCCTTTTGCGGCAGCAATTCGGGGCGGGATTTTGACAAACCCAAAGAAACCGGTCTAACTCCGGCGTTTTGCGACGGTGTGCCTTATTTTGAGGAGGCAAAGCTTGTACTTGTTTGCAAAAAGCTTTATAACCAGTTTCTAAACGCCGAAAGTGTCGTCGAACCCACAGTTACCGATAATTACGCCGCCGGCGATTATCACAAAATGTTTGTTAACGAAATAGTAGAGTTTTTTGTAAAAGAGTAGGTTTTTTAAACAATTATTATTCTTGTCGTTTTAAATCGGTGTCGTTTTGCGGGGGTGCTTGTGCATCTGTTTGCAGCGGTGCCGATTTTTGCTTGGCTGCTTTTCGTGCCTTTGCAAACCGCCTAACCAAATACCCAACAATAACCGTAAAACCCACAAACCCCGCTCCGGCAAAAAATGCACCGGCTGTGTTGCCGCCGGGGATGAATAAAAACCCGTTTTGCTCCTCGTCTGAAGAAGATGCATCGTTGTTTTGTGCATTGCCGTCGTTTGTGTTTTGTGGCAAGCTTTGCAAAGCGGCAGGGTCGCCCGATTGCGGTTGGTTTTGGGCGGCAGGGTTATTGACGGTTGTGCTTTTTGAAGAAATTTTATTACCGTTCACTGTAACGTCAAGATTGTTAGATGTTGTAAAATACTGTTCGTTAATGTCGGAGTCTATAACTTGAATAATATTCATTGCAACAGCCGAAACGCCGTCTGCAATCGCTTTAAAGTTAACGCTGAACAATTCTGTAAGCGTGGTTATGTCTATACCTTCGGCAAACATAAATATAACGTCAACTTTGCCGCTCTTGTCGTTTGCTTTTAAAACGCAGTCCTCAAAATTTGTTTTAACACTGCGGTAGCTTAGAAATTCGGGGTTATAGCTGATTTTAATGTGCAAAGCCGCAATTTTAAAATCATACGTTCTCGCCAAAAACGATATTGGAAAGATGCGGTTTTTATCGGCAGACTCAATTTGCATTGTCAGCTGTGCTTCTTGTACCGCATTGGCAGTAAGGTTAAACGCAGTGTTTTGTGTTATAAAAAACGCAAGCAGCAAAACCGCTGCAATTGCCGTGCGTTTTAATTTGGTATGTTGCTTAAAAATCTTTTTTGTGCAGTGTTTCAAGCTTTTCATAATTCCTTTAAAAAAGTGTTTATGTATTTTGCCGAGGGTCATATAACCATTCCGCCGTTTACGCCCAAAACCTGCCCCGTAATATATGCAGCCATAGGCGAGGATAAAAACAACGCAACTTGTGCAATATCCTTTGGGGTTGCAAAACGCCCAAGCGGTATTTCGCTGCGTAATTGCTCAAGCTCTTGCGATGCAAAGCCGCTTAGCATATCGGTTTCTACCACGCCGGGGGCACTGCAGTTAACGTTAATATTGCTGGGTGCAACCTCTTTTGCCAACGCTTTTGTAAGTCCAATAACTCCGGCTTTTGCCGCCGAATAATCAACCTCGCACGAGGCCCCAACCGGCCCCCACATAGAGCTTATATTAACAATTGTACCGCTTTTTTGTGCTATCATACCCGGCAACACGGCTTTGCAGCAGTTAAAAACCCCTGTAAGGTTCACTCCCAGCATTTCTTGCCAATCGTTGGGGCTAATATCGGTAAAAAGCCGTTGCCGTGCAATGCCTGCGTTGTTAATTAATGCGTTTGCATTTCTACCGAAAAATTCACGGCATTGCTCAAACGCTGTGTTAACCTGCTCGTGGTTTGCAACATCAGCCTGTACGGCAATTGCCTTAACGCCATAGGTATCGTCAAGGATTTTTACAAGCTCGGTTGCAGCGTGTTCGTTTTTGTGGTAAACAAGTCCCAAGCTCCAGCTTGCTTTGGCAAAGGCAATTGCCAAACCTTTGCCTATTCCGCCGGTCGCCCCGGTAATGATAACGTTCATTGTTTTTTCCTTAGTTTTGGTTGTGTTTTTTATATTTTTTATCGCAAACCACCCCGTCTGCTCTGCACAATCTAAAAATTTATTGTTTTTTAGATTTTTGTCAAAAGAAAAAATCACTTTTTTTCTTAGGGAGCAGCCACCCCTCCCCGGAGGGGAATATTTTCTCTCTCCGAGGCTTTAGGATATTCGGTTGGTTCTGTTAACTTAATCTTTATGATTTGCTCTAAGTCTATTGTATGTGCTAATTTTCCCCTCCGGGGAGGGGTGGATTCGCTTTAGCGAAGACGGGGTGGTTTTGTGCAAAGCTACCTCTTCTTAAACCCGTCTTTTAGCGAAACACTGCGGTTAAAAACAAGGCTGTCGGCAGAAGAAAATTTGCTGTCGGCACAAAAGTAACCCAACCGCATAAACTGAAAGCTTTGCCCCGGCTGTGCGTTTTTAAGCGAAGCCTCGGCTTTGCAGTTTGCAAGGCAAATCAGTGATTCGGGGTTGATAAATTCTATAAAATCCTTGTCGGCACTGTCGGGGCTTGGGTCGGTAAACAAATTGCTGTAAAGCCGCACTTGTGCATCAACATAATTTTTGGCGTCTACCCAATGGATTGTGCCACGTACCTTGCGGCCGTCGGGGGTGTTGCCGCCACGGGTTAAGGGGTCATATTCGGCATAAACTTCAACCACATTGCCGCTTTCGTCTTTTTTGCAGCCCGTGCATTTTACAATATATGCAGATTTAAGCCGAACTTCGTTGCCGGGGTAGAGCCTTTGGTAGCCCTTAACGGGGGCTTCTAAAAAGTCGTCGGCTTCTATAAAACATTCTTTTGTAAAAGTAATTGTGCGGGTGCCGTCTTGCGGGCGGTTGGGGTTGTTTTCAATTTCAAACTCCTCGGTTGTGTCTTCAGGGTAGTTTGTAATAATCAGCTTGATAGGTTTTGTTACTGCCATAACACGCTTGGCGGTTTCGTTCAAATCCTCACGCAGGCAATACTCTAAAAACGAGTAATCTACCACCGAAATAACTTTAGAAATACCAATGCGTTCGCAAAAATTACGAATAGATTTTGGTGTATAGCCACGGCGACGTAAGCCCGAAAGTGTGGGCATACGGGGGTCGTCCCAACCGTCTACAAAATTTTCTTCTACCAACCTACGCAACTTGCGTTTAGACATTACCGTGTTTGTAATGTTAAGGCGTGCAAACTCAATTTGGCGTGGCTTGTGCGGGTTGGATATATTGCGAATAACCCAGTCGTAAAGCGGGCGGTGGTCCTCATACTCAAGCGAACAAAGGCTGTGCGTAACGCCCTCAATGGCATCCTGAATCGGGTGTGCAAAATCGTACATAGGGTAAATTACCCATTGTGTGCCCGTGTTGTGGTGGGGGATGCGGTTGATACGGTACAGCACCGGGTCACGCATATTAAAGTTGCCGCTTTCTAAGTCGATTTTTGCACGCAAGGTCATTTTGCCTTCTGCAAATTCTCCGTTTTTCATACGCTCAAAAAGGTCAAGGCTTTCTTCAATTGGGCGGTCCCTATATGGGCTGATTGCCGGGTGAGAAAGGTCGCCACGGTATTCCCGCATTTTTTCGGGCGGCAGCTCGCAAATATAGGCAAGCCCACGCTTAATCAAGTCAACCGCATACTCGTATGTTTGCTGAAAATAGCCCGAGGCATAAAAAAACCTGTCGCCCCAGTCATAGCCCAGCCACTTTATGTCCTCTTTTATGGCTTCTACAAACTCTTCGTCCTCTTTGGTGGGGTTTGTGTCGTCCATACGCAGGTTGCACATACCGTT
>JAISII010000086.1 GCA_031262125.1 Oscillospiraceae bacterium
CAGACACAAGGGACTTAAAATCCCTCGGTAGAAATACCGTACCGGTTCAAGTCCGGTCAGCGGCACCAAATATCGGCGTCTGACGACGCCTGAGTGAACAGTGAACATTGAACAATTGAGCAATGAACAATAAGGAACAAACCTTAAACGCCGATATTTGTATTATTCACTGTTCATTGTTCATTAAAACTCCTCGCCTGCGGGCGAATTTTTTCTTTTTCATTAATTCTAAACACATTTTTTGGAGAATATTATGCCGGAAATTTGCAGATTCTATAATATTGTAATAAAAATGCTGTATTCCGATAATTCACAGCATTATAAGCCTCATTTTCATGCTTTTTTTGCTGAATTTGAAGCTTCTATAGGAATTGATGGCGAGTTATTGGCAGGAAGTATGCCTGTTCGGCAATTAAAGCTAATTCAAGCTTGGGCGTTATTGCATGAAGACGAATTATATAAAGCGTGGAACAATGCCGTTAAAAATGAACAATTTGAAAAAATCGAACCGTTGCGTTAGGAGTTAGAAATGTATATTATAGACGATATTGCTTATGCCGGAAACAACTCCCCGATAATTAAAGTGTCCGGCGTTAAAGTTTTGGATGATTTTAAACTTTGGATACGCTTTAACACACGAGAAACTAAAATTTTTGATTTTAAACCTTTACTGTCTACTCCTGCATTTGCTCCCTTGAAAAATGAGTCTTTATTTAAAGACGTTTATATTGATTATGGAGTCCTTAATTGGTTGCAAGGAGAACTTGACATAGCTCCGGAAGCACTTTACTACGAAGGTGTTGATGCCGAAAAACAAGTTGGGTAGTATCTTTTTCTTTTTTATCAAAATAAAACGAGAGTGCCTTCCATAACCAGTAAGAATTGTACAAATTATTGTTACTTAACACTAATTTATAACATAAATTTTGGAGAATACTATGCCAACAAAAAAAGACGGCGGTGAATACATATGAAGAAATTTGCTCCGGCGGTTGCATTATTGTGCAATGTTTTTTCTATAGGTGCTATGATGTTCCCTTCATATGTTGTGCGTTGGGGAACAGACCCTATGTTTAACAAAATAGCAACCGACACATATTCTTATTTTAGCAGGCTTCTTATTGGCTATGCCAATTTTTTTCCGATTATCACAGCTACCCTTGCAATAACAGGTGCTTTGTTATTATTAGTTTCTATCATTTTTAAAAAGCTTAATAAGGCGGCTGTTATTATAACCGGTATTGATGTAGCAGCGGCTGTTTTTTCTATGTTAAAGTCGTATTCCATAACTGTTGGCGGTATTCTAATTACTGTTATGCTGATATTATCGTTTATTGTTCAGCTATATTATTTGCGTGCTAAACTTCGTACAAGCGGGAAACAGAAATAGGCATCTTTTCTATAATACCAGTTTAAAAAATTGCAAAGCAATATATCACCACTAACTATTCAATATAATTTGCAGCCGCAACATCATCTTTTTTTAAACCATTTTTCGGAGGTTTTTATGAAACAATCAATTAACAAAAACAGATTTTTTGCCGGAAAAACGCCATTCCACAAACCAATTGTTTTAATTCTTGTTGCTTGTCTGCTTCTTGCTGCATTGTCAATTACTATGGTTGCATCATCGATAAAAGCGAATGCGGTCGAGGTGCATGCAGACGATGATTCCATGTTTGAGGTTATTTTGCATGAATCCGTAGCACTTTTGGAACAGCTTGACGAATTACTAATCCGCTACGAAGGCGGCTATTTATCCTACGAAAATGATATTAACGAAGTTTTTTACATTGTACACTCATTGAAAGGCTACTCTTACATTTTCAGCTGTAATGTAAATCAAACCGTATCGCAAAAAATGCAAGATTTCATCTTTATGCTTCGAGATGAACCTGCTCCCGAGGCTTATATTGATGAGATTTTCGGTGTGATTGACGAGTACAGTAAATTTGTTATGGCTCAGTTAGAGCATGTTGCTATTTATGGCGAACATGCTAAAGACAATTCAAAAGAAATTTTGCAAAAAATTGCAGTATTGCATGACAAGGTGGAAGAATCGTTTTACCCCATTTAACCCATACGGAGGTTTTATGCCAACAACTCAAATTTTAAAAACAGAAAGCCTTACCAAAACGACATCATCTTAAATGCGAAGAAAAATCGCCACCCACTTGACAAAAACAAAAAATAACATAAAATCACCCCCGTTGCGGTTTAAAACTGCAATAGGGGCTGTGCATTAGCTGAAAACTAAAATCTCGGAACGGCGGAAAAATTCCCCTCCGAGGAGGGGTGGCTGCTCCCAAAGTAAAAAATATAGTTTATTTTTTAACAAAAATCTAAAAAAACAAAATGTTTTTATATTGAGCAGAGCAGACGGGGTGGTTTTTACATATCATTCAAAAACTTCAACAACCGTGTTGTTTTGTCAGTTGCTTCCCATGGGGAGTTTAAGTCCTCTCGCCCCATATGACCATATGCCGCCAAGGGGCGGTATTTTATATTTACTAAGTTAAGCTGCTTAATTATAGATGCAGGTCGGCAGTCGAACACCGCTTTTGCGGCAAGCGAGAGCTGCTCGTTACTAAACTGCGACGTGCCGAAGGATTCGACTAAAATCGAAACAGGGTTTGCAACGCCTATTGCATAGGCAAGCTGAACCTCGCACTTTTTGCACAAGCCCGCTGCCACAAAGTTTTTTGCCATATATCGGGCATAATATGCACCGCTGCGGTCTACCTTTGTTGGGTCCTTGCCCGAGAATGCACCACCCCCGTGGCGAGAATAGCCGCCATAGGTGTCTACAATAATTTTACGCCCGGTTAAGCCGCTGTCGCCCACAGGTCCGCCTATAACAAACCTGCCGGTTGGGTTAACAAAAAATATTGTTTTATCGTCAAGATATTTTTGCGGTATAACGGGCTTTATAACTTTTTCCAAAATATCTTCCCTGATGGTTTTAAGCGTAACGTCTTCATTGTGCTGAGTAGAAACAACCACGGTGTCTACCCTTGCAGGCTGCCCGTCGTTATATTCAACCGTAACTTGGGTTTTGCCGTCGGGGCGAAGGTAGCCCAGCGTGCCGTCTTTGCGAACTTTTGTAAGCTGCTTTGCAAGCTCGTGTGCAAAATGTATGGGCAAGGGCATAAGCTCCGGCGTTTCGTCGCAGGCATAGCCGAACATCATCCCTTGGTCGCCTGCACCTATAATATTATCATCGTCGTCGGTTTTTTTGCCCTTTGTTTCGTAAGATTCGTTAACGCCCATTGCAATATCGGGAGATTGTGCATCTATCGAAGCTATAACCCCGCAGGTGTTGCCGTCAAACCCGCAAGAGGCATCGTAGCCTATGCTTTTAACAACATTGCGGGCGATTTTTTCAATTTCTACATAACATTCGGTCGAAATTTCGCCCATTACGTGTATAAGCCCCGTTGTAACCGTAACCTCACAGGCAACGTGGGCGTTTTTGTCTTGCTCTAAAATCGCATCCAGCACAGCGTCCGAAATTTGGTCGCATATTTTATCGGGATGCCCTTCGGTAACAGATTCTGACGTAAAAAGTGTTTTGTTCATGTTTTGTCTGATTTGCACTTTAAAAAATGCAATCATCGTTCCTCTCTGTAATAATTCAAGCCCAAGCTGCCGGGTTCGGCGTTCTTTTTGCTCCTTACCGAAGCCATAATAAGCACCAAAGCGGTAATTAAAAACGGCAGCATAAGATAAAATTCGGTCGGCAAGCTTTGCAGCCAGCCAAAAACCTGCGGAAAAGCTTCTGCCAAATTGCCCTTGCGTGCTTGCAATGCCGTAAACATACCAAAGAAAAATGCACCAAAAACAGCCATAAGTGTGTTCCAATTTGCAAAAATAACCAACGCAACCGAAATCCAGCCCATACCGTTAATCCAGTCGCCCGCTGCACCCCAAGAACCGCCGTTATAAACAACGCCCAAATACAGCCCGCCAATGCCGGTAATTCCGCCGCCTATAATAATAAAAATGTATTTATATAAGTTTACATTAACTCCGCAAGCATCGGCTGCTGCGGGGTTTTCGCCTATTGCACGTATTTTAAGCCCGAACTTTGTTTTTTTAATTACAATATAGCAAGCAACCGCAACTGCAATACCCAAATAAACAAAAATGTTATGAGAAAACAACAGCCGCCCAACATACGGAATATCTTTTAAAAACGGGATGCCGTTATCGGCACACATAAATTTAAGGTAAGTATATTCGTTAAAATTTGGGAACGCACCCTGTGCAACAAGGTTTGTGCCGATAAACTGGAACACGCCAACACCGAAAATTGTAAGTGCCAAGCCAACCACGTTTTGGTTTGCCTGCAATGTAACGGTTAAAAAGGCAAATATCAGCCCACCCAAAGCTGCCGACAAAAACGCACCCAAAATGCCAAAAAACAAGCTGTTAGTTGCACAAGCGGCTAAATAACCGCCAATTGCACCCATAGCCATCATACCCTCAACACCCAAATTAAGGCTGCCGGATTTCTCAGTTACAATCTCGCCCGTGGTGCCGAAGAGAAGTGCCGTGCCGATTCTTATAGAATGGAACAATAAATCAAAAATTGCTGTCATTACAAACGCACCTCGCTTTCTGCCTTTTCGGTTATTTGGTTTTGCTCTGTATTTATATCATCGTTATTGTTTTTTAAAACTTTGCGGGCAATGCCGGGGAAGCGTATGCTGTACCTAATAAAGAAATCCGCCGCCAAAACCGTAAAGAGTATGATGCCTTCTAAAATGTCCGACGCCGTAGGCGAAACCGTCGGGAAGACAGATTCCGCAGAGTTACAGCCCTGCTCCAGCACACCCATAAGGCACGAGGTTATTAATATGCCAAACGGGTTTAGCTTAGAAAGCCACGCTACTATAATGCCCGTCCAGCCTACGTCGTGCGATATGCCGTCGCTTAGTGTGTGCGACGTTGCAACGCTTGCAACCTGAAACATACCTGCCAAGCCAACCAAAGCCGCACTAATCAGCATCGTTCGTATCATAATTTTTGAAACGCTCATACCTGCATAGCGGGCGGTGTTTTTGCTGTCGCCCACAACTGCAATTTCGTACCCTTGCTTGGTGTATCTATAATAGATAAATGCCAGCACAACAATTACAATTGCAATTATTAAAGATACATCAAAAGTAACCGCTCCAATTTTTAACTCATACATCCAGCCGCTTTTGGGCAATGCTTTATATTCGGGGAAGAGTACTTCTCCCTGAGCATTGACCGTGCGGTAGAAATAAACATTTTTAAAATACATTATAAGGTACAGTGCTATATAGTTTAGCATAAGCGTCAGCAAAGTTTCGTTAGTGCCGAACTTAACCTTCAGCAACGCAGGTATAAGCCCAAACAAAGCACCGCCAATGCAACCCGCCGCCGCCATTATTATAAGGGTAATCCACTGTGGCAGCGAATCTCCTATTGCAAGCGATACCGTTGTTGCCGCCAGTGCACCCATAATAAACTGACCGTTTGCACCAATGTTCCAAAATCGCATTTTAAAAGCAAACGAAATACCAATCGACGTAATTATCAGCGGCATTATAAGGCGTAAAAAGCCTTTAATTCGCAGCGGGCTTTTAAAGCAGCCGGTTATTACTTCAATATAATATTCAAAGGGGTTTGCACCGTTTGCCGCAATAAAAATTCCGCCAACTGCCAGTGCTGCAAACACAGCCAAAGCATAAAGAATAAATTTTTTATAAAGCCCCAATTCGGCACGTTTGCTTATTTGAATTAACGGCTCTTTTTTGCGGGTTTTTTTGGGGGCTTTAGTTGTTGCAGCATCACCGCTGTATGTATCAGCCTTGTTATCGGTTGTGTTTTGCGTTGCCTCATCATTTTGCACGGGGGCTGCTTCTTCCGTAGCTAAAACGGCGTTTTGCTCGGTTTCGGTTTTAGCTTTTGGCTTTGCACTGTCGTCCGATTGGGTGCCTGTCATCAGCAAGCCAAGCTGTTCTTTAGAGGTTTCGGCTGCGTTTAAAATGCCGGTAACACGCCCATGGCACAGCACCATAATTCTGTCGCACAGCTCCAGCATTACGTCCAAATCTTCGCCCACAAAAAGCACTCCTGTGCCTTTTTCTTTTTCTCGGTTGAGTATATTATAAATCGCATAGGAAGAGTTAATATCCAAGCCTCGCACGGGGTATGCGGTGATTATTACATTAGGTTCGGATTCAATCTCTCGCCCTACAAGCACTTTTTGCACGTTACCGCCCGAAAGCCGCCTAACGGGCAAGCTTGCCGACGGAGTTACCACTCCAAGCTCGTCGATAACCTTGTTTGCCAACGTGCGTGCGGCTTTGCGGTCAACAAACGGTGAGGAACCGCTGCGGTAGGTTTTAAGTATCATATTATCGGTAATGCTAAGCGAACCTGCAAGCCCCATCCCAAGCCTGTCCTCGGGTATAAAGCTCATCGAAATCCCTTTTTGGATTATCTGCTTTGGGGTGTTGTGTTCTATGTGGTCGCCCTTAAAAATAATGTTGCCGCTCTCTATTTTTTGCAAGCCGGCAATAGCTTCGCAAAGCTCTTTCTGCCCGCAGCCCGATACACCGGCAACGCCCAAAATCTCGCCCGAACGCACAGCAAAGCTAACATCGTCGATTGCTTTTGCACCCTCGTCATTTATAATGGTAACATTGTTAAGCTCCAGCAGGTTTTCTCCGGCTGTTACTACAGGGTGTTCAATTTCAAGCTCTACAGCACGCCCAACCATAAGCTCGGTTAGCTGTTTATGGTCGGTCTCGGCAGTTTTTATGCTGCCGACAGATTTGCCCTTACGCAGCACCGTTACACGGTCGCTTATTTCCATAACCTCGTTAAGCTTGTGGGTTATAATTATAATTGCACAGCCGTTTGCCTTCATTTGGCGTAAAATTTCAAAAAGCTTGCGTGTTTCTTGCAAAGTCAGCACGGCTGTGGGTTCGTCTAAAATTAAAATATCTGCACCGTAGTATAAAACCTTTAAAATTTCTACCGTTTGCTTTTCCGACACCGCCATATCGCATACACGTTTTTTAAGGTCGATTTTAAAACCCATTTTTTTGGCGGTTTCTTCAATTTGTTTTATTTGAGATTTTTTAAGAAAAATCCCGCTTTTTTGCTCTGCGCCTATTAAAATATTTTCTGCTGCGGTAAAGCTTTCTACAAGCTTAAAGTGCTGGTGCACCATACCAATGCCGAGGCGTTTACTGTCCTCGGGCGAAGAAATTACGACCTTTTCGCCGTTTACAAAAATTTCTCCCGCATCGGGCTTATAAATCCCCGAAATCATATTCATCAGCGTGGTTTTGCCGCTGCCGTTTTCGCCCAACAAGCTTAAAATCTCGCCTTTTTTAACAAAAAGCGAAATGTCGTCGTTTGCCCGCACAGTGCCAAAACTTTTGCTAATGCCGCTAAGCTTAATTGCCGCTTGTTCTTTCATTAAAACTGCACCCTTCAAAAAACATTTTAATTGGCTCATAATAAACAATAACTTTTACAGGGCAGACCGATTTTTAAAAACAGTCTGCCCTGCTTGCAGTGCTATTTTAGTAAAAATTATTTCTCAGAAACGCCTTTTACATAGTAGTTCATAGTGCCTGTAATAACGCCGTCTTCAACGCTTGCACCGCCTGCTTCAACAATAACATTGCCTTTAGAATCTTCTAAAGCTGCATCGGTTTTTACAACGTTGCCGCTCTCGTCAAACGAAAGTTTAACGCCGCTGAATACATCCCATGTGCCTTCGTTTAAGATAGCTTTAACTGCATCGATTTTCTCTTGTGTGCCTTCTGCACAGTTAGCAGAAAGAGGAGAAACGTCTACAAAGCCTTCTTTAACGCCTGCATAGTAGTTGCCGAACTCTACCCATTTGCCGTCTACCGCTGCTTCAATAGCTGCTGTGTAGTATACAGTCCAGTTCCAAATAGGAGCTGTAAGGTGAGCTGCAGGAGCCTGAGGTGTCATATCGGAGTTATAACCGCAACCGAAGATACCGTTGTTTTGTGCCGAAATCTGCGGGTTTGCAGAGTCGCAATGCTGAGCGATAACATCGCAGTCCATATCATACAGTGCGTCTGCAAATGCTGTTTCGTTAACTTCGTCGCCCCATGCACCCAAAACTTTTACATAAACTTCTGCATCGGGGTTAACAGCTTGCACACCCAAAGCAAACGAGTTAATGCCTGAGGAAGTTTCTGCCATTGTGTCGCCAAAAGCAGCAACATAACCGATTTTGTTTGTTGTTGTTTTAAGACCTGCTGCAATACCCGACAGGTAACGAGCTTGATAAATACGACCGAAATAGTTGTTAAAGTTTGTTTCGTTAGACTTATAGCCCGAGCAGTGAGAGAAGATTACGTCTGGGTATTCTTCAGCAATCTCGGCAGTTGTTTCCATATAGCCAAAACTTGTGGTAAACACAAGTTTTGCACCTTGGTCAATAGCTTCTTCAATAGCTGTACGAGTAGCTGCCTTGTCGCCGTCGCTAACATTAAGTTTGCGGATAATGTTAGATTCGGGGATGTCCAAAGCTTCCATTGCACCAACAAGGCCTTGGTCGTGAGCATAGGAGTAGCCGTTGCCCGTTGCAGGGTCTTGGATGTGGATGATTGCTATTTTAAAATCTGCGGGGAAAGCTGTGTTTTCTGCCGCTGTTGTTGGGTCGGCCGTGGGTGCCGGAGTTGTTTCGCCTGCGCATGCTGCAAACGAGAACAGCATTAAAGCAGCTGCTAAGATAATTGCCAGTGTCTTCTTCATTGTGAATTTCCTTCTTTCCTTTTTTTAATTATTATTTAAATCTCTTTTTGCGTTTTTATAAATTTTTTGTTTTCGCAAAAAGAGTTTTTACCTAAATTAAGTACACTCACAAAAGTGTTTTTCTTTGTATTTCCCCGCCTCCGGCGGGGAAATACAGGCTTGCGTTTTTTCTCCGTGTCTCCGCCGTAGGCGGGGAAATGCTATCTTGCTGTTTTGCAATAAAAGTTAAACAAATATAACACCATCGTCTAAAGACTTTATTTTTGCCAAAGATTCAAGCTTTATGCCTGTTTTTTTAATAAGCTCTGCCCCGGTCTGGAAGCTTTTTTCTATCACAATTCCGCAGCCCGCAACGGTTGCACCGGCTTGGTTTGCTAAATCAATCAGCCCCAAAAGTGCTTGCCCGTTTGCCAAAAAATCATCAATTATCAAAACGCTGTCGCCCACCGTTAAAAATTCTTTAGACACAACAACATCATAGCTTGTGCCGTGAGTATAGCTTGCAACCTTTGTTTGATACACATCGGAGCTGATGTTTTTTGTTTTGGTTTTTTTTGCAAAAAGCACAGGGCATTTAAAAAACTGCGCCGCAACACAAGCTATTCCAATACCGGATGATTCGATAGTGAGAATTTTGGTTACAGTGCAGCCGCTAAACCGTTTTTTAAACTCTTTGCCTATTTCGCAAAGAAAATCAACATCAATTTGATGATTGAGGAAACTGTCTACTTTTAAAATATTGCCGGGGAAAGTTTTTGCGTCCTTTAAAATACGCTCTTTTAAAAGTTGCAAAACTGCCACCCCACTCTACCTTAATTTACACAAACAATTATACAACATTTTTTTACAAAAAACAACCCTCTAAAACAGCTTTGCAACAAAGAAAATATAAAGGTTTTCTGTAAAATATTTGTGTAAAATGAATAAAAATGCAAAATCATTATTCCGCAATCGAAAGACTGCTTAAAAGTTCGTACGATACTTCAAAAAATTTGATTTCTATTAAACCAAAAAAACAGAATTAACCCAAACCTTCTGCTATAGAAAGGCTTGCCAAAAGTTGATGTATACTGTCTAAAACTCTGGGGCTTGCTTGGTCGTCTACAATACTTACGGTAATGCTTGCAGGGTCAAACTCACGCAAAATTTGCCGCAGTTCTTTAAGCTCTCTTGCCGCTCCATTGTAAAAAATGTCGTCGCCCGACACAGTAATAACAATAAGTGTTGGCTGCGAACTTGTAATTACAGCCTGTTGACCCACGCTGCCGCCTTGCCCCGAAAACACACCGCCCAACGCCAAGGCAAGCACAATAACTGCCACTACAGCAGCAACTGCCCCTGCCAAAAGCAGCGGGTTTTTTGCTTTTGTTTTGTTATAACGAGCGGTTTTTACTTGCCCTGTTGCTGCTTCCTCTTCAGCGTTTGCCGCCTGTGCAAACAAGCTGTTGTTTTTAAACGAAAAACGTTTTTTACCCTTTTGGGCAAACCTGTTTTTGCCGTTAGGTAAAGGCTCGTGCTGCTTTGGCGGGTTTTGCGGTACAGCAATTTCGCCCTCCGGCTCAAAACCGGGCAGCATAAGTTCCTCTGCTGGTGCAGGAAGGGTATCTTCAAACGCCTCAAAAAGAGTTTTATTTTCCATTGGGCTGCCTCAAAATCAATAATAATATCCTTATGCTAAAGATATCATAAACACCGCAATTTTGCAATATCTAAATTCAACAAATTTTTTGCATTTTTTATTAGGTTTGAACATATATTTTTTTAACGCCCAAATAAATAATTTTAATTTTTATTTAAAATTTAGTTTTTAAAAAAATTTGCAAACAACCCACCTTTTTTCTCCCCCTGTCGGCTTTGCCGACATCCCACACCAGAAGCAAGATGTCAGATGCAAGAAGCAAGATTTAGCGGCGTAGCCGCTTCTTGCAAAATGTTTCATTTTGCAAAGAGGAGCAACCAACCGTAAAGCGTAGCTTTTTGTGCTTGCACAAAAACAAGCTCAAAAGGGCGTGTTGCGACGAGAGGGGTGGATTCGCTTTAGCGAAGACGGGGTGGTTTAAAGAATTTCTTAAAAATCGGAGAAAAGCCTATGGATAAACAAAACAAAAAAAAGCACAGCATAAAAAAACGGCTTTATGCAGTGTTGGGTACAGCACTTGCCGTTTTCGCCGTATTATGCACAGGGGTGCGGGTGCACGAATTCTCGTATGCAAGCCACCAAACTGCTTTGGCTGCGGCAATTTTTTCTATGAGCAACGGCACATTTAAGCTTGTTGAAAACGCCCCACAAGACACAACACAAAACTCTCAACAAGAAGTTACCGCCCAGCCGCAAACTCAACCCCCCACAGTACCTGCAACTGCACCGGTGCGTGAGGGCGTTAAAAAGTTGCCGATTAAAGAAACACAATATGGTGCGGGCGGAGAACAATATCGCAACTTTTTTGTAAAAAACAAAACTAACTTTAACCTTAACGTGGGGCAAGAGCTTAAAGAGCCCCTCGGTTTTAAAATAGACAAAAACAGCAACGAACCGCAAGTTCTTATTATGCACACACACACCTGCGAATCGTTTATAGAGTACGATGAAGGGTTTTATTACGAAGATTTTTACCCCAGAACAACCGATGTTTCTAAAAGCATTGCAAAGGTGGGCGACAGCATTGTAGCTTCGCTTAAAAAAGCTGGCATTGCCGCAATTGCCGACAAAACAATTCACGATTCGCCCAGCTATACCGGCTCTTACGACCGCAGTTATGAAACAATTGAAAACTACATAAAAAAATACCCCTCTATAAAGGTAGTATTAGATATTCATCGGGATTCTATAAGCGATGATAATTCTACAAAAATGAAGCCGACTTTTGTATACAACGGGCAAAAAGGTGCACAGATAATGATTCTTTCGGGTTATGATGAAGACGGTTCGTACGACTTCCCCGACTGGAACTATAACCTGCGGTTTGCACTGCGTTTGCAGCAAACTGCCGAAACAATGTTCCCCGGCATAAGCCGCCCGCTTGATTTCGGCGATTATGTTTATAACGAAAACATAAATACCGGCTCGCTGCTTATTGAGATAGGCGCAGACTCAAACACACTTGCCGAGGCAGAATATACCGGGCAGCTGCTGGGCGAAGCGTTGGGTAAGGTTTTGACAAGCGGATAGAGGGAAGCTTTTTCTTTTTTCTCCTTCCGTCAAGGCTAACGCCTTGCCACCTCCCTCTAAGAGGGAGGCTTTGAGGCACACTAAAAAAGAGAGCTGAAAAAGTCCCCCTCCGGGAGTGGGAAAATCGGCAAAGCCGATAGGGGGAGAAAGCGAGCAACGCAAGTCGCTTCTTGCTTCTTGCCTCTGGAAAGACAGGGGGAGAAAAGATTCATTTTTCCCCTGCCTTATGCATAAGAATTAACTAACCAACCCAAAACCACAAGAAAGGCTAATGATAAAGTTATGTTTGTATTTTCGTTTAACAAAAAAACCCTGCGGCATGTGCTGCTGGGCGTTTTGGCTTTAGTTTTTATTATTGTTTTGGCAATTTTTATTGCCGGAAATTCGGGCGTAAAAAAAGAAGCATCTACCAAAAACCTCGGTACATACTCACTATTGGCAAAAAACCGTGCCGATATAGACAGCTTTTTGCTGCAATTTGATTATATCGCTCTTAACGATTCGGTTAAGGAAGAGGATATTAAAATCCCCAAAGAGTTTAACGATGTTTACAGCGAATATAACGAGCTGCAAAAAAGTCAAGGTCTTGATTTAAGCCAGTATAAAGGGCAGCAGGCAAAGCAATACACTTTTATGGTAGAAAAAGCGTCGCCCCACAGCACCGAGGAACCCACGCAGCAATTGTATGCGGTTTTAATCGTACGCAAAGGCTATGTTATTGGCGGGCATTTAGAGACGGGTTTAGAAAACAGCGAGCTGATGGGGTTCTGATGCAAGGAGCAAGATGCAAGAGAAAAGAGGCAAGAAGCGACTTGTCGCAAAAAACCTTAACAAATTAAAATAATTGTATATAATAAAAAAAAGAGCACACCAGTAGACGGTTGCTCCCAACTTTAGAGTTATTTAAAAAATAACCGCAGTTTTAGAAGCACGGCGGTTATTTTTTATTGCTATAGATATGTACAGCAATTAAAATAATGCTTGTGATGACGTTGCAAAACATAAATAAGTCCTGCCATACAACCTCGTCGCAACTCGTCTTTCTGAGCTTGTTTTTGTGCAAGCACAAAAAGCTACGCTTTACAGACGGTTGCTCCTCTTTGCAAAATGAAACATTTTGCAAGCAGCGGCTACGCCGCAAAACCGCTTAAAGTCTATTGATTGAGGCGATTTTCCCCTCCGGGGAGGGGTGGCTTCGCTTTAGCGAAGACGGGGTGGTTTGTACAAAACTTGTTGCTTTTTGTCAATATTATTTATAAACAAAAATCCTTTTTCTCTATAATTTTGAGAAAAGGTTTTTTCTTTGTTTGAGGGTGGGGTGGTTTAGATAAAAAATCCCCCAAACTTTTTTTCAAAAACTATTGACATTGTAT
>JAISII010000116.1 GCA_031262125.1 Oscillospiraceae bacterium
GAATGCTTGTTAAAGAAATAACCCCTGCACTTCATCGATTGCAGGAGGCTTTTCTTGTTTATGAAGACCAAAACGAGGGGCAGGACGACCGTGGTTGGTATCCGTTTGCCGAGATGTTCACCGATGTGGATTTGGTGCGGTTTTCTAAGCAAGAAGCTTTAAAAACACTTTTGGTGCGGTTTGCCTATAGGTTAGTGTGGTTTGATGCGGATATGGCACGGGCGTTTTACAGGCTGCCCGCAAAAGACATAGACTCCGTTTTGAAGAAAATGGTTGTTGAAAATACATTGGCAAAAAAAGACGGAGGTTATGTGCTAACCGCCGATTTGGAATTGCTGAAAACAACGGCAGCCCAAGTGCCGAAATCCGTCTATGCAATGCACCGCAACGATATTTTGGTGAAATGCTGTGAGCCTTTGCTAAAAGAAAAATATACGCATTCGTACCCCGATACGCTGTATTATTTGCTTATTGACGGTCAGTGGCAGGGTGCAGTTGTCGGCAAATTCCGCTACACGCCGGAGGTGGAGGATGTGATGCTCGACTTACCCGATGAAGCTGCAAAAACCCTAAGGGAGGAAATTTTAGCGGCAATTCATATGCTCTGCGGAGAGAATAATCCGATTAAACGGTTCAAGGGAAAAGCAATATAAAAGAGATTCCGCACTCTCTAAATTGATTGCAAAAACAGAACCCTACGGCTTAAAATGCAGCCTCTTTTTCATCTCCAGCTTAAAAGCTCTGTCCGAGAAAATGTACAAGCCAACAACGGTAAGCAGCGAATAAAGCAACGCAGCAAGCGACGGCCACAGCAGGGTCGAAAGTGTGCAAACAAACAGCAACAGCGGGCAAACGCTTATTATAAGTGCAACAAGCAAATGCCCCAAATACTCTTGATAGTGTGCTTTGTTTTTTGCCGCCATAAGCGTTGTGCAAAGCACGGTGGCGATTGTTAAAAACGGCAGAATATAGTTTGCCGACCAACGTGCAAACCCTGTGCATAAATCTATTGTTAAAACAAGAACGGCGATAAGAGCGTGAACTTTTATAATTTTGCCGGCAATGTTAATGTGCTTTTGATGCACGGATTTATAAACTCCCCAGCAAAACAGCAGCCCAACAATAACCATTATCGACCACAAAAAAACGCCGCCGCCCAAAGTTAAAAGGTTAACCATAAGGCAAATGCTCCCGGCAACAATGCTTAAAAACACAAGCAGCTTTTTTATGGTGAATCTTTTAGATTCCTCATAAGCGGCACTATAGTCGGGGTAAGACGGGGCAGCTTTGCTAAGCGTGTAAACCTCCGAAAAGCAAAGGGGGCAGCGGTTGCGGCCTTCTTCTATTTTAACTCTGCACTTTTTGCATTCTTCCATTTTGGTTATCCTTTCTGAGGATTTAGTTTGAATGAAAACCTAATTATAAAAATCAATAGTATCTAACAGAGCTTACAGCCCCCAGTCGTTGGACGACATCTCTATTTGCAACCCGCCTGCGTTGCTTAAAAACATAAAAAAGCTGCGGATAATGTCGGTCTCGGAAATTGCACGCCCAAAGGTCAGCGTAAGAGTATCGTCAAAAGTGCAAACGGCGGCAAACATAGGGCTGCGTGGTGTGGGGTAGGAGGTTAGCTCGAAGCGGTTGATGTATTTTTTCATACCCTCCGGCAAGGTTAAACGCCCTGTGTTGGTTAGGGTTATTGTTTTTTTGCGTTCGCCCATCAGGTCAAAGCCGAAAATCATAAACATTCGTTTAATAAAAAGGGGAACCCAGCGAATTAGTGCACTTTGCTCGAAGGCAAGATTTTTGGCGACAATACGCTGCAAATTTTCTTTTGTTGTTTTTTCTTTAAGCTGGGTAGTCATGCTTTTTACAATGTCGTCAAAGTCGCAGCTTTGGTTTTGTGCATAAGAAAGGTTGACAACACAAAAAAAGTTGCGTAAACTGTTAATGGGGAACTGCCGCCGCAAATTAACGGGAACAGTTAAAACTATGGGGCGGCGGTCTTTAAGATTGCGGTTTTGCAAAATCGAGTGAACCATAACTGCCGCAAGGTATGATGTTATGGAAGCGTTGTGCCGCTTGGCAAGGGCGTTTAAAGCCGATGCACTCATTGTGCCGGTGGTAAGGTTGTTGCCGTACTCTAAAAAAAGTGTTCCGCTTATACGGTATGCACTTTTCTCCCGCTCTTTTGGCAGATTAGAGCTTTGCGATGGTGCAGAAAAATATTTTTGGTAGCCGTCGGATGTTTCTTCCGAGCCAAAGCGAGTTTCGGCTGTTATAACTTTGCCTTCGTCTTTAAAATATTCACCGTTAAAACGCAAATAGTAAAAAATAAGCGATTTTAAAAATTCAAACGCACCGTTACCGTCGGTAAGGGTATGAAAAAACTCTGCCGAAATACGGCTGCCAAAATACAGTACACGGAGCATATAGCCGTTGTTTTCTTTAAAATTAATTTTGGCACAGGGGTAGTCGGTGTCTTCTTTTACCAAAAAGATATTTGCCCGCTCCTCCATATAGTTCCAAAAAACGCCGTTGTGCAGCCGTGTAAACAGCATAGGGAACCTGTCGTAAATATGGTTAACCGCCTGCTGCAGGGCAACAGGGTTTATGGGTGCATTAAGCACGGCAGATGCCCGAAAAACCGAAGAGTTTTTGCGTTTGCTTACAGCGGGGAACAGCTTTGCCGTGTTATCGAGTTTATACCATTGTTCCATTAGTGCTTCCCTTATTTTTGTTTTTATAGTATAATAGATAACTGTAGTGTTAACTGTATAGTTATTTAACTTATTATACATTAATATAATAAGTAAATCAAGAATTTTCAAAATTATAATCTTTAGCCGGTGAAAATTTGCCGAGAGAAAAGAGGCGACCATGCAAAACCTAAACATTAAAAACAACAACACGGCGTGTGTAATAATTCACGGTTATGCAGGCGGCACGTTTGAGGTAGAATACCTTTGCGATTATTTAAAAAGTAATGGCATTAACGCTTTTTTGGTTAAGCTTGCCGGGCATGGTGCAACTGCCGCCGAGCTTGCCAAAACAGACGAAACACAGTGGTTAGCCTCGGCAAAAGAGCAAATAGAAGAGATTTATAAAAACAACAGCAGGCTAATTTTAATTGGGTTTTCTATGGGCGGGCTGATTAGTGCAAACTTAGTTAACGAATTTAAAGCCGTAAAGATGGTTACAATAAACACTCCGTATTTTGTGTTTAGTCTTAAAAATATAATTAAGACATTCTTTTCAAAATCGGTTCCGCTAAAGCAGCGGCTGCGGTTTTATTCAATGTCGATTAAAAAAACTACGCCAAAATCTAACGCCGACTTTTTACGCTTGCTTAAAAGCACACGAAAGATTTTTGCCGAAATAAAATGCCCGGTAATGATTGTTCAAACAGAGGATGATACAACCTCCCGCCCCAAAAGTGCATTACGCATAGCAGCAAAAGTAGGAGCTGGTGCAAAGGTTAAATATTACCCTGTCGGCGAACATCTGGTTTTACTCAGCGAAGCAAAGGATGATGTTTGCAAAGATATTTTGAGTTTTGTTACAGAATAGAACCATATTTTAAAGCAAAACATAAAAACCGATATTTTTTTACAAATTAAGATTGACGTATTTATGCGGTTTGATACGGGTTATTTGAAAAATTTGAAAAAAATTGAAAAAACTTTTTAAAAAGTTATTGACATTTTTTTCAGGTTAATATATAATAGACGAACACGCCACCCGAATGCCTTTGTGCAAAGGGAGCTTCTTAAAACCACTTTGGCGTATTTTTTGCGAGTTAATTTCTTTAAAATTTTGGAGAAACAGCTTGCACCGAACCTTGAAAATTAAACAACGGAACCCGAGATTAATTTGAGTTTAGAAATAAACTCCAGGGCAGAGATGGAACTGCCTGGGGGTAGCAAAGAGCTTGGCGAAAGCCGAGTAGAAG
>JAISII010000196.1 GCA_031262125.1 Oscillospiraceae bacterium
CATAAACTACAAAGACAGGAGTTAAAAAATATGTTTTCACTTTCAAGAGATATCGGAATAGATTTAGGCACTGCCAACACTTTGGTTTTTATGAAGGGCAAGGGCATTATAATGCGTGAGCCCTCGGTTGTTGCGGTGGATATACGCAGCGACACAGTTTTGGCTGTCGGCTCGCAGGCTAAAGAAATGATTGGTCGTACTCCCGGCTCGATTGTTGCCGTGCGTCCGCTTAAAGACGGCGTTATTGCTAACTTCGACATCACTTCAAAAATGCTCAAGCACTTCATCCGCAAATCGGTAAAATCTAACTTTTTAAGCCGCCCACGCATAGTAATCTGCATCCCCTCGGGCGTTACCGAGGTTGAACGCAAGGCGGTTGAAGATGCCGCATATCAAGCGGGCGGGCGTGATGTTGAGCTTATTGAAGAGCCAATGGCTGCAGCGATTGGTGCAGGGCTGCCCGTTGCCGAACCAACCGGAAGTATGGTTGTAGACATCGGCGGCGGCACAACCGAGGTTGCTGTTATTTCGCTGGGCGATATTGTATCCTCTCGTTCGGCACGTGTTGCGGGCGACAAATTCGACGAAGCGATAGTTTCTTACCTCAAGAAAAAGTACAACCTTCTTATTGGCGAGCGTACCGCCGAGAATATTAAGATTCAAATCGGCTCTGCCTACCCATATGAGGATGAAGAAGATATGATGGTTAAAGGGCGTGATTTGGTTGACGGCTTACCCAAAAATGTTTTGCTTACAGCCGCCGAGGTTAGGGATGCCCTTGCCGACCCTCTTTCGGTTATGATAGAAGCTATTTTAGACACTTTGGAGGAAACTCCCCCCGAGCTTTCGGCTGATATTATAGACAACGGTATTATGCTTACAGGCGGCGGTGCGTTGCTGCGTGGCTTGGACATGCTTGTTATGCAGCAAACCAGTATGCCCGTACACATTGCCGAAAGACCCCTCGACTGCGTTGTTGACGGTGCGGGCAAACGCCTTGAGCTGATTATGCCGACCGAGTATTACCGCAACCGCAGGAGATGATTTTTTTAAATATGAAATAATAATGCAGAATTCAGAAATTGTTTTGCAAAAACCACAAAACAGCCCAAAGTCTCGGAGAGAGATAACATTCCCCTCCGTGGAGGGGTGGCTGCTCCCATAGTAAAAAACAAAATTTGTTTTTTAATTAAAATCTAAAAAAATAAAAATATTTTTAGATTAAGCAGAGCAGACGGGGTGGTTTAGCGGCGTCGCCGCACTCGCAAAAGGTTTCGTTGTGTGGTGATTTTTAAAATGCGTGATTTTTTTTCAAGAAGATATGTAAAATCGTTTATTATAACTTTAGCGGTTATAATTTCGGTTTGCATTGTTTCAAATATCGATAACTCGGTGGTTTCGTCTGTGCTTAACTCGCTAACCTCCAGTATGCAGGCACTCTCGGCTAATGCCGCCGATGAGCTGGTTGCGGATTCGTATGAGGTGCTTAAAACTAAAACCGAAATGCAGCAGCGTGAGCTTGCAAGCTTGCGTGCACAATTGGTTGACTATGTTGATGTTAAGCAAGAAAACGCAAAGCTTATGAAATATTATGAGCTGAAAAAAAACAACCCCACTTATGAATATATGCCCGCCTCGGTTATTCGGCGGGACCCTAACGATGAATTTTATTCGTTTACTATCGACAGGGGGCTAACCTCCGGCGTGGCGGTTAACAACCCCGTAGTTACCGAAAACGGTTTAGTCGGCTGGGTTACTCAGGCAGATGCCACCACAGCCAAAATTTCTACAATTTTAAATGTAGATTCTAAAGTCGGGGCGATTGATAAAATAAGCCAAGACAGCGGCGTTATTACCGGGCGAGTTGATTTAGCCGACAGCAACCTTACCGCTTTTACAAAAATTTCGGCAAGCAACAAAATTACCCCGGGCGACATTTTAGTTACCACGGGCATTACGGGCTTGTACCCGCCCAACCTTATTGTGGGCGAAGTTAAAGAGCTTAAATACGACGAATACGACACCTCGCTTTATGCTGTTATAGAGCCGTATGAGAATATTCGTGCCGTGCAGGACGTTGTGGTTATTACGGGCTTTACGGGCGAAGGCGTGGTTATGGACAAGCAGGCAGCCGCCGACACAAGGCAAGAAATTGCACCGACTACTGTTGCGGCTACGACTGTTGCACAGACGACAACATCTGAGGAAGAATAGAAAATTTGCATGCAAACCGAAAGGCGGTGCGAATAAAAAATGGAAAAACGATATAACGCACTGCGATATTTTGCGTATTCTTTAGAAATTCTGCTTTTTTTTATAATAATGGGCATACCCAATTTTATGCCCGAAATTTTTGGCGGCAAACCAACTTTTCTGCTGCCGATTGCCTTAACCATTGCTTTGTTCGAGCGTGAACCCACGGCTATGATTTTCGGCGGAATTTGCGGTGCGCTAACCGACTTTGGTTATTCAAATTCGCTTGGGTTTTTTGCAATTGCTATGGCTGTGGTGTGCTTTTTTGTGTCTTACATTGCCCACAACCGCTTGGTAGTTAACATACTAAATGCGGCTGTGGCTACGCTAATAATAATTGCAATTGTATTTGTGCTGCACTTTTTTGTTTTTCATGCCGCAAAAGGCTACGGTGGTTACCAAACCTATTTTGCCGCACACTATATGTCGAGGATTTTGTACTCGTGGGTGTTTGTGTTTTTGTTTTTTTACCTCAACCGAGGGTTTTCAAGCTATATTCAGGCAAGCGATTTTTAGTTTTTACTCTCGTTTGCAAAGCAAGGCAAATAAGTTAATCAAAAGCAAAATTCTTGCTCAAACCACCCCGCCGCATTTAAATGCGGCACCCCTCCGCTTCAAGTAGCAAGACGCAAGATACAAGAAGCAAGATTTAGCGACATAGCTGCTACTTGCAAAATGTTTCATTTTGCAAAGAGGAGCAACCAACCGTAAGCGTAGCTTTTTGTGCTTGCACAAAAACAAGCTCATAAGGGCGTGTTGCGACGTGACGGGGTGGTTTACAAATAATTTTAAAGTTGGTGAAAATGTGAACAACGAAGCTTCTGCAACCGCGAAAATTCGCAGGATTATATGCCTGTGCCTTGTTGCGGTTATTTTTTTCGGCTTTGCCTTTAGGCTGTACGACTGGCAAGTTGTTCACGGCACACAATACCGAGAAGAGGCTATAACCTCAATTACCTATGATGTAAAATCTGAGGCAACCCGAGGAGAAATTTTTGACGTTAACGGCACGCCCTTGGCAGTGAACGAAACAGGCTACAACATCGTGCTTAACAGGCTTTATCTGCAAAGCGGCTCGATAAATACTACAATAGAAAAATTGTTCGACGTGCTTGCCTATCGCAACGAAAAATGGATAGACGAGCTGCCCATTATTTTTAAAAACGACAAATACACCTTTAAAGAAAACTCCGAATATCGTCTTAACGCAATGCGGGACAACAACATCGGCTTGGGTCTGGACGTTAGCGTTTATGCCGAACCGTGGGAGTATATTGAAGAGCTTGCCGAATATTACGATTTGACCGAAATAACCGACAAAAAGCTCCAACGTGATATTATCTCGGTGCGGTATAATATGTGGCGTGTTGGGTTTACAAACACCGTGCCGTATGTTTTTGCCGAGAATATTTCAACCGACACCGTGCAAATAATCTCGGAGAAAACGCAGGGCTTTGGCGGGGTAGAAATTCAAACAACCTATAACAGGGTTTATAAAAACGGCGGTTTGGCTCCGCATTTGGTCGGCTCGATTGGTGCGATTTTTGAAGAAGAATATAACGAGCTGATTAAAACCGACTCACGCTACAGGCTGACCGATAAAATCGGCAAATTCGGCATAGAGTCGGGGTTAGAGAGCTATTTAAAAGGCACAGCGGGTTCTAAAACCGTGTCTAAAAACGCCGACGGCACGATTGTTAACGTACTTAAAACCGTACCCGCACAACCGGGCAACTCGGTCTACTTGACCATAGATGCAAAAATTCAAGAAGCAACCGACAAAGCCATTGCAGAAAATGTTAAAGCGGCAAAACAAAACGGCATAGAAGAAGTTGCCGAAGCAGAGGCTGCAAACAAAAAACAAACCGACGGTTTTGGCGAAGACTGCGTTGCAGGTGCCGCCGTTATGCTGAGGGTGAGCGATTTTGCCGTTTTGGCTGCGTCCTCTTACCCCACCTTCGATTTAGAAAAATACAACTCCGACAGCGATTATTACAACGCATTGGTAACCGACGAAAACTCGCCGATGTTTGACCGTGCATTTGTAGGCAGCTTTGCCCCCGGCTCGATTTTTAAACCCGCCGTGGCAATTGCCGCACTGCAAGAGGGCGTAATCTCGGAATATACCCCGATTACCTGCACCCAGCTTTATGATTATTACCCCACCGACATTGTCAGGTGTATGGGCTACCATGGCTCGCAAAATATTTATCAAGCTATATATCATTCGTGCAACTACTTTTTTGCCGATACCGGGCGACGCTTGGGCATTGACCCTATGTACCTTTATGCACAAAAACTGGGCTTGGGTATGAAAACCGGTCTGGAGGTGTATGAAGCAACAGGTACTCTTGCCGGGCGGGATAGCTCGCAGTGGGTAACCGCAAACACCGTTTCGGCAGCAATCGGGCAGTCGGATAACGCCTTTACCCCCGTACAGCTTGCAACCTATGCCGCAACAATTGCAAACAACGGCGTGCGTTGCAAAACCCATTTGGTAGACAGAATAGTATCCTATGAGGGCGAAAAAACAATTTTGCAAAACAAAGCCGACAAACCAACCGTTATAGAAACCTTGGCTGTCGACTCTTATAATATGAACATCGTGCAAGAGGGTATGCGTCAGGCGGTAACTTCTTCCGAGGGTACGGCAAGCTATTACTTCGGCGGTTATGACGTTCCCGTGGCGGCAAAAACCGGCACAGCCGAAAATTCCGGCTCGGACCATGCCACATTTATTTGCTATGCCCCCTACGACAAACCCGAGGTAGCCGTAGCTGTGGT
>JAISII010000197.1 GCA_031262125.1 Oscillospiraceae bacterium
TACCACAAGGCACGGTTTGAGATTTGCAAAAGGTGTATGTATTTTGCCGTTGCCCCTGCTGCCACTGTTTTGGCGTTTTACTTTTTGCTCGAGAACGAAATCGTAAATATAATCCATATTGTAGAGGCGGCACGATACGGCTTCGACCGACGAATGCTCGACCAACTTTTGATTTATTAAACTATTACAAACCGCAATCCCTGACTTAAAATAAAGTTTTGAATAACGAGGTTTTTAACATTGTCAGTTGCACCAATTAAGTATGTTAACATTATCGGAATGATGAGCAAAATTGAAAAAGTCGCTGCAATTTGCGGCGAATCTCAGTGTTTTCACCCCGATGACGTTACTAATTTTTACAAAACTAACAATATGTTTTTGCCTATTAACACAGGCAACCCCTATGCTGCACCGCTGGAGCAGCTTAAAAACGTGTTGACCGATGCTTGCTTTGACTTGGTTATTACGCAAAACGACCGTTTTAACCCAACCGACGAGGATCTTTTTGCCTATGCCGCAAGGGTAACAGACGATATTAGCGAAATGCTGAGCGAAAAACGTGCAGTTAACGATGAACAGTTTGCTTTGCAGCACAAAATCGAAAATGTACGCCACTTTTTGGGGTTGGATTTTGAACTTTGCGAAGCGATGAAAACCAAATATGTTCACGTTAATTTCGGGCGGGTTCCCATTTCTAATTATCAAAAACTAAAGGCATACGAAAACGACCCGTTTATAACCTTCTTTTTAACCGACCAAGACAGCGACTATTATTGGGGCATTTATGTTGCCCCGGTAGACAACGCCCGAGAGATTGACAGAATTTTTGCCGGACTTTATTTTGAACCGTTTGAAATAGGTGCAGAAGCCGGCACACCCGACGATTATTATCAAACCCTGTTGGCACAAGTGCCTGTGGTAGAAAAAAAGCTGATAGACCTTGATTATAAAATGGCTTATTATCTTAACCGCTGGGGCGAAAAAATTCTTAAATATTACTCAAAGCTCGAGCAGCTTTACACCTACCACACCATAATTAACAAAGCCGAAAAATACAACGACTCGTTCATTTTGGTTGGCTGGGTGCCTGCAAAACAAGCAGACGAGCTTAAAACACAGCTTGAGAAAATAGAAAGTGTAGAGTTTACGGCAGCCGACGGCAAAGACGAGCTTCCGCACAAACCTCCCGTTAAGCTTAAAAACTTCTTTTTGGCACGACCCTTTGAGTATTATACCGAAATGTACGGCGTGCCCGATTATAACGAGCTTGACCCCACAAAATTTGTTGCGTTAACCTATTCGGTGCTTTTCGGCATTATGTTCGCCGACCTTGGGCAAGGGTTTTTGCTTTTGCTGGTGGCAATGTTTATGTGGTTTAAAAAGAAGATGCCGCTGGGCAAAATACTCATCCCCTGTGCTTTTTGTTCTATGCTGTTCGGCACAATATTCGGCAGCCTGTTCGGCTTTGAACATGCACTCGACCCGATGTTCCACGCACTGGGCTTTGCCGAAAAACCAATTAACATAGAACACAGCGATGTTAAAATACAAATTATTCTGCTTGCCTTGGTTGTGGGCGTTGGTTTGGTTCTGGTGGCAATGCTGCTGGGCATTATAAACGGCATAAAGCAACGCCACATTGGCGAAATGATTTTTGGTGTTAACGGCATTTGCGGGTTTGTTTTTTACAGCTCACTGCTGATTGGCTTGGGCGGGCAGATTTTTATGGGGCTGCAAATTATGAACTGGGCTTATATTACCTTTTTAATTGTGCTGCCGCTTATTTTAATTTATTTGCGAGAGCCGTTGGGCAAGCTGGTAGAAGGCAAAAAAAATTGGCAGCCCAAAAGCTGGGGCAGCTACCTTGCAGAGCAATTTTTCGAGCTGTTTGAAGCGTTGCTGAGCTATGTTACAAACACAATGAGCTTTATTAGGGTTGGTGCCTTTGTGCTGGTGCATGCAGGTATGATGACTGTAGTGTTCTTGCTTGCAAAAATGGCGGGCGACGGCACAGCCGCTTATTTTATAGTGGTTGCCTTGGGCAATGTGTTTGTTCTCGTTTTAGAAGCCTTGATAGTAGGCATACAGGTGCTGCGTCTTGAGTTTTTTGAAATGTTCAGCCGCTTTTACAAAGGCGAAGGGCGACCCTTTAAGCCTGTTAAGGTTGGTGAACGCTTATGATAGACGGTTACGTTATTTTAGGCATAGTGGTGGGCAGTTTGGTTTTGCTGCTGGTGCTTTATGTTATCATCAGCATAATCGCAGGGTTTTTAATGGCATCAAACAAAAAGTACCACACCGGGCGGGTCTCTAAAAACCCGATAACCCAAATGATTTTAAACCGCAAAAACCGCAAGCGCGGCAAAATTATAAACTATACATTAATTGAGCCGCCCGCAAAACAGAAACAACAAAAAAAGCAAAAACAGCAAAAAAAATAGCTTTATGCTTTTATATAAATTTAAAAAAATATAAAAAATTTTGGAGGTCTATTTCAATGTCAGTTACTTTTTTAATTAATGCTTTGGCACTCATCTTCCCCGTTGTTTT
>JAISII010000026.1 GCA_031262125.1 Oscillospiraceae bacterium
TTACCCTCGTAATATTGCTTTGCAAGGCGGATTGCGTTTTTAAAGGTTTTTGCCTTGGCACTGCCGTGCGACTTGAACACGGGCTTTGCCGTGCCCAGCACGGGCGCACCGCCGTATTCGTTATAGTCAAATTCTTTTTTCATTTTTTTAAGCTCACCATACACTAAGCCTGCGGCAATTTTACCCTTAATTCCGCTCATAAACACGCTTTTAAGCTTGTTCATCAGCTCCATTGCCACACCCTCGTAGGTTTTTAAAATCAGGTTGCCGGTAAAGCCGTCGCAAACCAAAACATCACATGCGTTGGCGGGGATATCTCTGCCCTCTATGTTACCAATAAAGTTAAGCCCGCTGTTTTGCAGCAGTTTGTAGCTGTTTTGCTGTAATTCGCCGCCCTTGTGTTCCTCGGTGCCCACATTTGCCAAAGCAACACGGGGTTTGGCAACGCCCATTACCTTCTCCATATAAACCGAACCCATCAAGCCGAACTGCAACATCATTTCGGGGCGGGTTTCGATATTCGCACCGCTGTCTATAAGCATAAAACAGCCGCCCATATTTGGCAAAACTGGGGCGAATGCCGGGCGTTTGATGCCTTTTATGCGTTTGCAAACAAGGGTTGCACCAACCACTAACGCACCGCTGTTGCCTGCCGACACAAGTGCATCGCCTTTGCCGTCGGCAAGCATTTGCATTGCAAGCCCCATGGAAGAATTTTTCTTAGATTTTACAATTTCGCTTGGGGTTTCGTCCATTGCAATTATTTCGGGGGTATGTACAATTTCGCAGTCGGTTAGGTCAAGTGCGTTTTCGGCTGCGACTTTTTTAATAATCTGCTCGTCCCCAACAAAAATCGGGGTTATGCCGTACTCGGCTTTAGCCTCCAGCGTACCTTTTAAAATTTCCAAAGGGGCATTATCGCCGCCCATAGCATCAACTAAAACTCTCATTTATTTGTTCCTTTGTGCATTAATTTTGGTATCGTGCGTCTGCCGCAAGCAGAGTTGCACGGCGTATATGATATTATAGTATAATTTTTTCTAACTCATAAAAGCTCGGCAAAATCTTTTTGCAAAATTTCTAAGCCTCGCTGTGCCAACGCTTCTGCCCGTTGGCGTTTGTCTCTAATTTGCTCTTGCAGCATTGGCAAAACGCCCAAATTAGCCCCCATTGGCTGAAAGTCTTTTACAAACTCATCGCTTATGTAGCGGCTTAACGCACCCGTCATTGTCTGCGGCGGCAGCGTTACAAGCGGCTGTCCTGTCAGAAAATTGTATGCGTTTATTCCTGCCATTAAGCCGGAGGAAATTGACTCTACATAACCCTCTACCCCCGTAATTTGCCCTGCAAAAAACAAAGGTAAATCGGCTTTTGTTTTATATGACGAGTTTAAAACCCGTGGAGAATCAAGAAAAGTATTGCGGTGCATAACGCCAAAGCGTAAAAATTCGGCATTTTTAAGTGCCGGTATAAGCCCGAAAACCCGTTGCTGTTCGCCAAACTTTAAGTTTGTTTGAAAGCCCACAAGGTTGAACATTGTGCCTGCGGCATCCTCTTTGCGTAGCTGCAATGCCGCCCACGGACGATGCCCTGTTTTCGGGTTGACAAGCCCTACCGGTTTCATCGGGCCAAACCGCATAGTATCTTTGCCCCGTGTTGCCAAAACTTCAATTGGCATACAGCCCTCATACACTTTGTGGAGTGATTCGTCGGCACTGTGCAAATGTGCCCGCTGTGCAGAAATTATCGCCTCGTAAAATTCCTCATACTCGGCTTTGTTAAGGGGGCAATTTAAATAGTCGGTTTCTCCCCCGTTATCGTACCTTGAAGCGTAAAACGCAAACTCCATATCTACACTTTCGGCAGATACAATCGGAGCAGCGGCATCAAAAAAATATAGCGAATTATTAAAGCTTTTGGCAATGCTCTTGCTTAAAGCGTCGCTTGTTAGCGGGCCTGTAGCAATTATTGTAACCTCGTCGGTTGGAATTTCAGAAACTTCCTCAGCAACCACCGTAATATTTGGGTGCTGCATAATTGCATCGGTTACCTTTTGTGCAAACAGCTCACGGTTAACCGCCAAAGCACCGCCTGCCGGCACAGAGCATTCATCGGCACAAGCAATCAGCAGCGAGTGCATAAGCCGCAGCTCTTGCTTTAGCATACCTGCCGCACTGGCAATGCGGTTAGCTTTAAGCGAGTTTGAGCATACAAGCTCTGCAAACAGGTTTGAATTATGGGCTGCACTTTTTTTATTTGGTTTTTGCTCATACAGCCGCACATTTACGCCACGGCGGGCCAGCTGCCATGCAGCCTCGCACCCGGCAAGCCCTGCACCGATGACGTTTACGGTTGGTAAATTGTTATTGTTCATTCTTGTTTTATAAAACCGCAGCCCTCGGTTTGGCAAACAAGGGATGGTTTTTTACCTTTTTTAACAAATAAAATTCCGCCGCATTGCGGGCATTTTTCTTTAGAGGGTTGCGTCCACGAGGAGAAATCGCAGGCGGGGTATTTATTGCAGCCGTAAAAAATTCTGCCTTTTTTTGATTTCTTCTCAATAATTTCTCCGCCGCATTTGGGGCAGGTTACGCCTGTGCCTTTTTCAAACTTTTTAATATTTTTACATTCGGGGTAGCCGGGGCAGGCAATAAATTTGCCGAACCGCCCTGTTTTAACAACCATTTTGCGTCCGCAAAGCTCGCAAACAAAGTCGGTTTCGTCCTCTTTTAGCTTTATTTTTTGCCCTTCCATTTCTTGCTTTGCAGCAGCTAAAGTTTTGCTGTAATCGCCGTAAAAATCGCTTAGCACCTAAACCCATTCGATTTCGCCTTTTTCTATGGTGTCCAGCTCTTCCTCCATTTTTGCGGTGAACTTTACATTAACAATGTTGGCAAAATGGTCTTTCATCAGTTTGGTTATGGCTTCGCCCAGCTCGGTCGGCAGCAAGGCTTTGCCCTCTCGCTTAACGTATTCACGGGATAATATCGTAGAAATTGTAGCCGCATAGGTAGAGGGTCGCCCAATGCCGTACTCCTCCAAAGCTTTAATAAGCGAAGCCTCGTTAAAGCGGGCGGGCGGCTCGGTAAAGTGCTGTTTGGGCAGCAGTTCTTTCAGCTTTAAAACATCACCCTCAACTAGTTTTGGCAATGCTTTGGTTTTTTCTTCTTCAAAATCTTTACCCTCGGTATATATTAACGTAAAGCCATTAAACTTTACCGAAGAATCGCTTGCTTTAAAAATATAGTCGCCCGCTGCAATGTCTACCGCTGTGGTGTTGTGAACACATTCGGTCATCTGGCTTGCGGCAAAACGCTGCCAAATAAGCTTATAGAGCCTGTATTGGTCGGAGGTTAAGCTTGACTTTATGGCATCCGGCTCTAATGAGGGCATAGCCGGGCGGATTGCCTCGTGCCCGTCTTGCGAGC
>JAISII010000027.1 GCA_031262125.1 Oscillospiraceae bacterium
TCCAGCTTAGACACAACCTCAAACGGTGCATGCATAGAAAGCACAGGCACGCCAATGTCTACAACGTCTACGTTCCAGTTTGCAATATAGCTCGAAATAGTGCCGCCGCCGCCCAAATCAACTCGCCCAAGCTCGCCGGCTTGCCAAATTACGTTGTTTTTAATCAGCAGACTTCTAATTTCGCCCATAAACTCTGCCGAGGCATCGCTTGTGCCTGCTTTGCCGCCGTGTCCGGCGTATTTCATAATCGTAACGCCGTTGTTAATGTAGCTTGAGTTCCGTGCCTCATATGCCGAAGCATAGGTTGGGTCGAAGGCAGCGTTAACATCAGCTGACAAGCATTTGCATTTAGAAATTACCGAGTATTCGTCCAAACCCTCTTTTTTTGCAAGCTCAAAAATAAAATATTTTAAAAAGTCGCTTTGCATACCCGTGTTGCCCATACTGCCGATTTCTTCTTTATCGCACAGGTAGGTTATAGCAGTTTTTTGCGGGCTTTTTGCGTCCAAAACCGCCATTATAGAGGGGTAAGCACAAACCCTGTCGTCGTGCCCGTAACCGCCAATCATGCTTCTGTCAAACCCGACGTCCTTAGCTTTAAAGGCAGGGGTAAGGCTAAGCTCTGCCGAGAGAAAATCATCCTCGGTAATGCCGTATTGTTTGTTTAGAATGCTCAAAATGTTCAGCTTTACTTGTTCAGAGTCATCGTCCGAATTATACGGGCGAGAACCGATTAAAACATTCAAATCTTCGCCGTCAATTGCTTTTGCAACGGTTTTAACCGCCTGCTCGCTGGAAAGATGGGGCAAAAGGTCGGTTATGGTAAAGCAGGGGTCGTCGTCGTTGTCGCCGATATTAACGTCGGCAAATGTGCCGTCGGTTTTTGCAACTCTGCCGTGCAGCGATAGCGGAATCGCCGTCCACTGGTATTTTTTTATGCCGCCGTAATAGTGGGTTTTAAACAGGCAAAGGTTGCTGTTCTCATAAACCGGGTTGGGTTTAAGGTCAATACGTGGGCAGTCTATATGTGCAATTGCAAGGTTAGCACCGTTTTTAACACCATTGGTGCCAATTACTGCAAGTGCAATAGCCTTGTTGCGGTTTATTGCATAAATTTTGTCGCCGGGGTTATATTTTTTTGATGGGTCATACTCAACAAAACCGGCTTGCTTTGCAAGGGTGAGTGTGTAATTAACAGCCTCACGCTCGATTTTGCTGTTGTTTAAAAATGTTTTGTAGCCGTTTGCAAAATCGTCGGCTGCTTTAACTGTTTGCTCATCTGCTGTAACAATCCCTTTTTTGGGGGAGGAGAATAAGCTTTCCTTCAATTCTCCTGCAACTGATTTTTCTTTCTTTTTATCTGCCATTTGTCTAAAATTCCTTTCAAAGTATAATTTTAAAAACCAATTTTCTTTATATCATAATTATTAATAAAGCTCTTTATATTTTGCTTTAGCGTTCATAACTTTTTCTACATAATTGCGTGTTTCGTTATACGGTATGTCGCTAAGTGTAACTCCGTCATTGCTGTATTGTGGGTTTTGCAGCCAGTCGGTAACAACAAACCCTGCGTTGTAAGCCGCAACCGCTTCTCGCTCGGTGCTGTATTCGTCTAGCAAAATCCGCAAAAACGAGCAGCCGTATTTTATGTTAATTTCGGGCGTTTTAAGGTCGCTTTCGGTGTAGCTTTGCGGGTCTTGGTCGTCTTTTTCAAGCAACCAATCAAATGTAGAGGGCATAATTTGCATCAACCCAACCGCCCCTGCGTGCGATATTGCCTCGGCGTTAAAGCTGCTCTCGGTGCGAATAACAGCATAAACAAGGTCGGCATCTAAGTTGTATTGGTCTGCATATTTTTCAACAAGCTCGCTGTGTGTTTTGGGGTATTGTGTTTCTAAAAAACCGCCCTCGCTGCTGCTTAAAAAATATACAGCGGTAACAACAGCACCGCAGCAAACCAAAAAAAGTACAAAAAACAGTACCATTTTGCCCGCTAAGTTTGATTTTTTCTTGCGTCGCTGCCCATCATGTCCGCCCAAATTGCCGCCCCCTTTTTTGCCGGTTAATAAAACCTTAATTTATATTTCAGCTTATTTTATCAAAAATCTGCTCAATTTGCTTTTTTAAATCTTCAAAAGAATCATCGTTATAAAAAACTATATCTGCACGGTCAATATAAAATTCATCTTCCTGCTGTGCCGCCATACGCAGGGTGGCTTGTTCTTCTGTAATATTATCACGCTGCATAATGCGGGTTATGCGTTTTTGCTTACTTGCAAGCACGCTTATGGTTTTGTCGCACAAAATGTCGCACCCGCTCTCAAACAGCACTGCGGCATCAAGAATTATTATGTCAAAACTCTCGGTTTTTAAATTGTTTAAAACTTTTATCATCTCGGCATATATAAACGGGTGAGTAACCTCATTTAGCTTTGCGGTGTTTTGGGGGTTTGCAAATGCACGCTGTGCCAAAAGCTTTTTGTCAACTTCGCCGTTGCTGTCTATAATATCCGTGCCAAACTCCAAACTCAGCAGTTTTTTGCAAGCCCAATTTGTCAGCACGTTTTCTGCGTATAACTTATCGGCGTCTATCACATAGCAGCCCAAAGCACTCAAACATTTTGCAACAGACGTTTTGCCGCTGCCTGTTGGGCCTGTTAAGCCAATAAGTTTATAATTCCTCATATTTGTATGTCCTTTATTTTTTAAAAGTATGCGTTACTGCCGAATCGTTTGAGTATAAAACAGGGGATTTGCTTAAAGCTTTATTACCGTTACAGCTTTAAAATGTTAAACCCTGCCGCACGTATCAATCGGTTATATACCGCCAAGCCCATACCGTCGGTGAGCGGGAGTGGAGCAAAAATTTGTTCAACGCCTTGCATTTCGTCAAGCAATCGCAAAGCTGCAAAAAGTGCCTTTGCCTGTGCGGCATAATCACACTTTGCACCAATTGCGATTTTTGGGGTTTTAATCAAATCAAAATCTTCGTTATAGCAAAGGCAACCGCAATTGCTATGCGAATTAACAAATTTAACAAATTCCTGCGGCGTTGCATCAATCAGAGTTACTTGTTTGCTTGGGCTGTAGTGCTTGTGCTTCAAGCCCGGGCTTTCAACCGGGGCATCTTGCGGCAACTCGGCTGTTATAGCAGGGCTAACGGCAATTTTACCTATTACACCTTCAATTTGTTCAACTGTTATTCCGCCGGGGCGTAGCAATAGGGGAGTTTTACCCGAGAACGAAATAACAGTGCTTTCAACCCCAATGGCACATTCGCCGCCGTCTAAAACGGCATCAATGCTGCCGTGCAAATCCTCAATAACGTGCTGTGCGGTTGTGGGGCTTGGCTTGCCGGAGGAATTTGCCGAGGGTGCAGCCAGCGGCACACCGGCAGCGGCTATAACTTTTCTTGCAATTGTGTGTGCAGGCATACGTATTGCCACGGTGCTAAGCCCGCAGTTAACAGCGGGGGGGATGCTTTCGCCCCTTTTTACAACAACAGTCAGCGGTCCGGGCCAAAAGCTTTGCACAAGCAGTTTTGCTTTTGTGGGGAACTCTGCCGCCAAATTGAACTTTTCAATATCTTCAAAATTTGCGATGTGTACAATAAGCGGGTTATCGGCAGGGCGGTTTTTTGCTTTAAAAATGTTTAAAACCGCTGTTTGGTCTAACGCATTTGCGGCAAGCCCATACACCGTCTCGGTCGGGATAGCGACCAGCCCGCCGTTTTTTAAAATTTCAGCAGCTCTGTTTATTCCGCACTCGTAGGGGGTTAATACAATTGTATTCATAAAATCACTTTTCAATTCTTGCTATTAATATGAGTTTTGCTTAGCTTTCGCTTGCCAGCTGTGCCGCACGGTCGGCTGCTATTAGGCTGTTTATAATTTCGTCAATATCGCCGTTTAAAATATCGTCCAGCCTATAGAGCGTCAGCCCTATCCTGTGGTCGGTTACCCTGCCTTGGGGGTAGTTGTATGTGCGTATTCTTTCGCTGCGGTCGCCCGTGCCAACCTGAGATTTCCTCTCGGCGGCTATGTTACCTGCTTGCTCCTCTTGCTTTGCCTGCAACAGGCGGCTTTTTAAAACCTTCATTGCCTTATCTTTATTTTTAAACTGGCTGCGTTCGTCTTGGCACTCAACAACCACACCTGTGGGCAGGTGGGTAATGCGTATTGCACTCTCGGTTTTGTTAATGTGCTGGCCGCCCGCACCGCTGCTGCGATAGGTGTCTATCTGCAAATCGGTAGGGTTAATTTCCAGCTCAACATCCTCGGCTTCGGGCAAAACAGCAACCGTAACGGTCGAGGTATGAATCCGCCCTTGACTCTCAGTCTCGGGCACACGTTGCACCCTGTGCACACCGCTTTCGTACTTCAATTTAGAGTACGCCCCATAGCCTTGTATCATAAAAGAAATTTCTTTATATCCGCCCAATTCGGTTTCGTTAGCATTAATCAGGTCGATTTTAAAATTTTTGCTCTCACCGTACATCGAGTACATTCTAAACAGCACCGACGAAAACAATGCGGCCTCTTCGCCGCCCGCACCACCACGGATTTCTAAAATTACGTTTCGCTCGTCGTTCGGGTCTTTTGGCAGCAGCAGAATTTTAAGTTCTTCCTCAAGCTCGGTTAAAAGTGCCTTGCCGCTGTCCAGCTCTTCTTGGGCAATTTCTTTCATCTCGGGCTCCAGCCCTTGCTCGTTCAAAATCTCCAACGCTTCTACAATTTGTTTGTTTGCCGCCTTATATTCTCTAAATTTTAAAACCAGCGGCTCAATTTGCTTTAGCTCTTTCATTATCTTTTGGTATTGCTCGGGGTCGGCTGCGATTTGCGGGTCATAAAGCTTGGCGTTTTGCTCGCTGTATTTTTTATCAAAAGCTTCTATTTTTGTAAACACTTATTTACTCCAGAATATTTAAAATTTTCATTCTATTTAATACTAAATTATTATAAAGCTTTCTTATAATATTGTCAAACTTCTGCGTTAAAAGTTTAAACTTTTTCAAATTCTTTAAACCGCTGCCACATCGGTTCGTCCAAAACGGCTTCAATTAATAAGCCTTCGTCGGTGTATTCCTCACTTATAAGCGTAGCATTTTTGCGTATTTCGGCACTGATTCCGCCGTGGCTAAAGGGTAGCAGCAGCTTGCAGCGGTACACTTTAACAGGCAGATTATCCTCTACAGCGGCAAGCAAATTATCTATGCCAAAGCCTGTTTTTGCACTTATTTTAACTTTATCGCCGCTAAAACCGCTATTGCTTTGTAGAGTATTAAAATCAATTTCCTGCACAACATCAATTTTATTTAGTGCGGTAATAATCGGTTTGCCGCCGCAGCCAAGCTCTGACAACAATTTTTCGGTAACGTCAATATGCAGCGTAAACTCGGGGTTGCTTGCATCGCAAACATTTATAATAATGTCGGCAAACGCCGCTTCTTCCAACGTCGATTTAAACGCCTCGACCAAATGGTGGGGCAGACGGCGTACAAAACCTACGGTGTCTATTAGCATAACACTAACGCCGTTTGGCAGCTTTAACGCACGGGAGGTAGGGTCAAGCGTGGCAAAAAGCTTGTTCTCGGCAAGTACCCCCGCTTGCGTAAGGAAGTTAAGCAGTGTGGATTTCCCCGCATTTGTGTATCCGACAAGGGCAACGGTTATTGTGCCCTCTTTTTTGCGGCGTGTACGCAATCGGTTGCGGTGCTGTTCCACTTGCAAAAGCTGTGCCTTAATTTGCTC
>JAISII010000135.1 GCA_031262125.1 Oscillospiraceae bacterium
GCGTCATAGGTTGCATAGTCTAAAAGTAATGCCTGCTTCATGTTTGTAAGTTTGCCTGTTTCTTTAAGAGAAATGTAAGCTTCTTTGGCTTTGCCCTCCGCTTTGTTTTCTGTGATAAATTCAACTCTTGCCATTTTTAATAATCTCCTTATGCTTATTATTTTTGTTCTGTTCTCAACGCTTAAAATAAAACCGTTTGAATTATTTTATCGGCACAACTGCACCGCCGTATGTTTCTTCAATAAATGAGCGAATAGTATCGCTTTGAAGAACATCAATTAATTTCTTTACGGCTGCATTGTTCTCGTCTTTTTTCTGCACAACCAAAATGTTTTCATAGGTTTTTGCGGCAACGCCTTGGTCAGACTCTACGGCAAGAGCATCTTTTACTTTAAGCCCGCCTTCAATAGCATAATTGCCGTTGATAACTGCAATTTCAACATCGGGCAGTGCATTAACAAGCTGTTCCGGGGCAATCTCGGTGAATTGCAGATTTTTTGGGTTCTCGGCAATATCCTGAATAGTTGCACGAATATCAGCACCCTCTTTTAGGGTTATAATCCCTTCTTGTTGTAAAAGCAGAAGCGCACGTGCTTCGTTGGTTGTATTGTTGGGGACTGCTACAGTTGCACCGTCCGGGAGGTCGGAAAGCTTTGTGGTTTTGCCGGCATAAATGCCGAATGGCTCGTAATGAACAGCACCAACCGACACTAAATCAGTTCCGTTTTCGCTGTTAAAATCATTAAGATAAGGCTGATGCTGGAAGAAGTTTGCGTCTAAGCTGCCTTCTGCCAAACCGGTGTTCGGTGTTACAGAATCTTCGATTTGCACGATTTCCAAATTCACACCTTGCTCGGCGAGGATTGGTTTTGCCTGTTCCAATATTTCGGAATGTGGGGTAATGCTTGCTCCGACTTTTAGTGTTACAGTTTCGCTTTCGCTGTTTGTGTTGCCGCTATCAGCTGTGTTGCCGCATCCGGCAAGTGCGGTGATTGCAAAAAGTGCGATAAACGCAAGTGTTATGATTTTCTTTGTTGTGTTTCTCATGGTTAAATTTCTCCTTTTAATTATAAAATTTATGAATGTCTTTTTTTGTTTGCAAGCAATGTTCCTGATTCTTGGAACACCTGGACAATGATAATAAGTATTGCAACTGTTATAAATAAAATATCTTGCTGATAACGGTAGTACCCGTAATTTAGAGCAATTGCACCAAGTCCGCCGCCGCCGATACATCCTGCCATTGCAGAATAACCAAGTACGGTCGCAAGGTTAATAGTTGCCCCGAGAAGTAAGGATGGCATAGCTTCGGGAATAATAAAACGGAAGATAATAGATATGGGGGAAGCCCCCATAGACTGAGCTGCCTCAACAATTCCAGAGGGTACTTCTTTTAGTGAAGATTCCACCATACGGGCAACAATGGGAATAGCCCCGACCGTAAGTGGTACAATGGTTGCCGTAGTACCTATGGATGAGCCGGTTACAAATCTTGTGAACGGAATAAGTACCACCAAGAGAATCAAAAATGGGATAGAACGAAAAATATTCATCAACACGCCTAAAACCAAATTAACAATTCGGTTTTGCAGAATATGTTCTTTAGCGGTTACAACCAATGCAATCCCAATTGGCAGCCCAATTAAATAAGCAAGAATTGTTGCTGAAACTGTCATTTGTAATGTTTCAAGCACACCGTTACCAATCAATACCCAAAGTTGTGATGTCATATTTTATCCCCCTTTCTTTCAATCTCGTGGAAATTGACGCCCTTTTCCTTTATGTAGTTAATAACAAGGTTTGCGGCGTCTTCATCTTTCGGTAGCTCAACAATCATTTGACCAAAACCTACGCCGCCCACCGTTTTTGTGTCGGCACACAATATATTAACCTTTACTCCCGTATCTGCAACAAGGTTGGCAATCAGCGGGTCTGATGCGGCTCTGCCGTCAAATACAATGCGAATACATCGTCTGTCGGTCGTGTCAAAGAGGTTAAGTTCTTTTTCTACCGGTAATATAAGGTGTCGTGCTGCTTCTGTTTTCGGGGATGTAAAAACCTCTTTTACTTCTCCTATTTCTGCCAATTTTCCGTCAGAAATAATAGCTACTCTGTCGCAAATTTTTTCAACCACCGACATTTCGTGAGTGATAATGACTATGGTCAAATTCAGTTTTTGGTTTATGTCCTTTAGCAGAGCAAGAATTTCCTCAGTTATTTTCGGGTCGAGAGAACTTGTTGCTTCATCACACAAAAGAACTTTTGGGTTCATTGCAAGTGCTCTTGCTATAGCGACTCGCTGCCGTTGCCCGCCGGACAACTGTGCAGGCCAAGCTGACGCTTTGTCTTCAAGCCCTACCACCTTTAGCATTTGCAACGCACGTTCCTTTTGCTCTTTATGAGGTACATGGGCAATTTTCATAGGAAGCATCACGTTTGCCAAAACTGTTTTCTGCATAAGCAGATTAAAGCTTTGGAATATCATTGCCATAGACATTCGGATTGTTCGCAATTGTTTGTTTGAAAGATTGCCGAGGTTCTTCCCGTCGAAAATAACTTCACCGTCGGTCGCTTCCTCCAGTCGGTTCAGCATTCGGACCAGCGTACTTTTTCCGGCTCCGCTCATGCCGATAATTCCAAAAATTTCACCCTGCCGAATATCAAAACTAACATCATCGACCGCACGCACAGTTGAGTTCTTTGTTTGGAACAATTTAGTCACATGATTTAACCGAAAAATTGCTGTTTGCTCACTCAAGACATTTCCTCCTTCCCTTGTTTGTATTAATTATATAAAAACGCTGCTATTCTGTCTAATACATGAAAACAATGTCTAATTATAGAATAAACCTATAGGTATAATAGGCTATATAGCTATTTTTAGGTATTTGCCGATTTCCTCTATATACTTAGACCCAATATTGCTTAGAATAGTATTCTTTTTAGTAATATAGCCAATTTCCATAACACTGCTTTCCTCTACAGAATCTGATTCAAAAGGTACAGCAGTATAATCTTTGCCATTCAGTTCCTCACAAATAATGCCGGAGCAAAGTGTATAGCCGTTTAGTCCTATCATCAAATTCAGCATAGTTGCTCGGTCATTGGTCTTGATTGTGCGGGTGTATTCGTTGGTGCTTAAAATCTCTTCGGCAAAATAAAACGAACTGGTTTCCCCCTGCTCGAATGAAAGACACGGGTAGTCGGCAAGCTCCTCAAAGCGAATAGATTTTCGCCCTGCAAGCGGATGCCCGGACCACAGATAAACATATGCCTTGCACTCGATTAGACGATGAAATTCCAAACCTGCTGTACGCAGTAGCTTGCCAATAGCAGAACGATTAAAATCGCTAAGATACAGAATACCGATTTCGCTTTTCAGCGATGCTACATCCCCGATAACATCCTTTGTCTGTGTTTCTCTTATGGCAAATTCGTAACGAGTGGTATCAAAAGTTTTTACCAGTTCCACAAATGCTTTCACCGCAAAAGAGTAGTGTTGGGTAGATACACCGAACTTCTTTTTTATGTTTTGGGAATTTCCGTATTTCTCGGTGAGCATTTCATATTGGCTGTATAGCTGTTTTGCGTGTTGCAAAAATTCTGCACCATCGGCAGTAAGCGTAACACCACGCACACCCCGATTGAAGATGGTTATCCCAAGTTCCTTTTCAAGTTCTTGCATAGAACCGGTAAGCGAAGGCTGTGCTATATATAGGATTTCTGCCGCTTTGTTCAGAGAGCCGCTTTCGGAAATTGTTATGGCATAATATAATTGTTGCAAGGTCATAGTAAATTCCTCATTGTCTAAATTGGTCGCTGTTTTCTTTATTCATATAGATTTTTGCTGAAATAACGGTCGCCACGGTCCGGCAAAATAATAACGATATTGCCTTTTGCACCGGTCTTGATTAGCTTTTTTGCAGCCGAGAGTGCTGCACCGGAAGATGCACCTGCGAATATTCCTTCTTTTGCCGCCAATTCTCTTGCATCGGCAAAAGCTTCATTGTCGGTTATTTTTATCACCATGTCCACAAGGTTCATATCCATTGTTTTTGCTATAAAATCATTGCCGATTCCCTCGATATTATAGTCGCTGTGTTCGCCCCCGCCCATTGTTGAGCCTACCGGGTCGGCAAGAACCCCTTTGATTTTTGGATTCTGCTCTTTTAAATACCGCAAAGCACCGGAATATGTACCGCCGCTGCCTGCTCCTGCTACCAAATAGTCAATATGCCCTTCCATATCTCTATAAATCTCCGGTCCGGTTGTTTTATAATGAGCAAGCGGATTGCTCTCGTTGTCAAATTGTTTAAGAGAAACTGCTTTGGGAATAGACTCACGCAGCTCCTCCGCTTTTTTTGCCGCACCAAGCATTCCGTTTTCTCTCGGAGTATTTATAATCTGTGCGCCGAGGGCACGCATTAGTGTTTGTTTTTCTTGAGAGAATTTTTCCGGCACAACAAAAACAACTTTATAGCCACGGTTAAGTGCCGCAAAAGCAATACCAAGTCCTGTGTTACCGGCTGTTCCCTCAACAATCGTTCCGCCGGGTTTCAGCAGACCTTTACTTTCTGCATCGGCAATCATATACTGCCCAATTCTATCCTTAACACTTCCTGCCGGATTATAGAGTTCCAGCTTAGCAAACAATTGAACGGAATCGGGCAGACTGAGATTATTCAGCTTAACAATAGGGGTGTTTCCTACAAGCTCCTGCATAGAAGAGTAAACAGCCATATCATCGTATCTCGCTTTCTAATATTGCCTGTTCCAAATCTCCAAGCAAATCGTCAATGTTTTCAATTCCGATAGAAAGACGAATCAGACCGTCGGTAATCCCTACCTTTTGCCGTGTTTCGTAAGGAATTGATGCGTGAGTCATGCTTGCCGGATGGCAAACAAGGCTCTCTACACCGCCGAGGCTTTCCGCAAGAGCAATAAGTTTCAGAGATTTGAAAAACTCAGCAATATCATAGTTTTCGTGCAGAACAAAAGAAATCATTGCACCGCCGTTTTTTGCCTGCCTGCAATTTATATCATAACCCTGTGCATTAGGAAGACCCGGATAGTAAACATACTTAACTGCTTTGTGGTTTTTTAGGTATTCTGCCGCTTTTTCTGCATTTTCCACATGGCGGTCAAGGCGAACGCCAAGTGTTTTTATACCGCGAATCAGCAGAAAGGAATCAAAAGGTGCAAGCACACCGCCTGTAGAGTTTTGAATAAAGGCTATTTTTTGTGCAAGTGTATCGTCATTTACAACAACAAGCCCTGCTACCAAATCGCTGTGTCCTCCGAGATATTTTGTAGCACTATGTATGACAATATCTGCTCCGAGTTCAATCGGTCGCTGAAGATAGGGTGTCATAAAAGTATTATCTATAATAGAAAGAATACCGTGTTTTTTAGCAATTTCCGAAACACCTGCTAAGTCTGTTATGGTGAGAAGAGGATTTGCGGGGGTTTCTATAAGGATAGCTTTTACATCAGATGTTATTTTTGCATCAAGCCCTTGCAAATCAGTGGTATCTTCAATACTATAGCTTATTCCGAAATTTTTGAACACCTTATCAAGAACACGGAAAGTTCCGCCGTAAACATTGCTTGAAATAATTATTTTATCTCCGCTTTTAAAAAGGCTCAGAACGGCTGTAATTGCAGCCATACCCGATGCAAAAGCAAACCCGGCTTTTCCTTTTTCAAGCTCTGCAATTAGTGCTTCCAATGCTGCCCTTGTGGGGTTTCCGGTACGGGTGTATTCCCATCCTGTGTGTTTTCCGAGTTGTATCTGTTCATAGGTTGATGTTTGATAAATCGGGACATTGACAGCTCCTGTGTGTGTGTCGCCGTATATACCGCCATGAATAAGAGCTGATTCTATGTTTTTATATTCAGACATCCTTGCCTCCTGCTAAAATTTATTAATTGTTTTTTCACACAACTTACTCTGCAAACATAGGGGTAGAAAGGTATCTCTCACCCGTATCCGGCAGCACAACAACAATGGTCTTGCCTTCATTTTCGGGGCGTTTTGCGACTTCAATCGCTGCCCATAATGCCGCACCGGAGGAAATGCCGACAAGAACACCCTCTTTGTGAGCAATAAGCCGCCCGGTGGCAAAAGCGTCCTCGTTTGCTACGGTTATAATTTCGTCATAAATGGCCGTGTTAAGAATATCCGGCACAAAGCCTGCACCGATGCCCTGTATTTTATGCGACCCTGCCACGCCTGTGGACAGCACGGGGGAGTCCTTCGGTTCAACCGCCACAACCTTAACGGACGGCTTCTGCGATTTTAGGTATTCGCCGGCACCCGTAACCGTGCCGCCCGTTCCTACGCCTGCAACCAAAATATCCACTTTGCCGTCGGTGTCGTTCCAAATTTCGGGACCCGTCGTTGCTCTGTGAATAGTGGGGTTTGCAGTGTTCACAAACTGACCGGGGATAAAGCTGTTAGGTGTTTCTTTTGCGAGTTCTTGAGCTTTTGTAATTGCACCTTTCATACCTTTTGCACCCTCGGTAAGAATAATCTTCGCACCGTAGGCTTTTATAAGTTGTCGGCGTTCCACCGACATGGTTTCGGGCATAACAATAATAAGCTTGTAACCTTTGGCTGCTGCCACGGCGGCAAGACCTATGCCTGTGTTGCCGCTTGTCGGCTCGATAATAACCGCACCCGGTTGCAGTTTGCCGGAGCTTTCAGCATCCTCAATCATAGCGTTTGCAATGCGGTCTTTTACACTGCCCGCCGGATTGAAATATTCGAGTTTTGCGACGATTTTTGCTTTCAAAGCATACTTAGCTTCGATTTTTGTGAGTTCTAAAAGCGGTGTTTTGCCTATAAGTTCTGTGAATGATTTTTTAATGTTTGACATAATAGCATCCTTCTTTCAAAAATTTAGTTAAAGCATATTAAACATACCTTTTTAATAAGTATTATATTCAGGCAAAGGAAAATTGTCAATAGGTTTTTATGATTTTTAAAAAATATTTTTTAAAACAGACTCATGTTTATGCGTTATGATTGACATTAACTCGAAAATTCATTATACTTATAACATAGATATGTGAGCTATGTTTAGATATTTTTACCTTTGCAAAGCAAAAGGAAGGAACTTAATAAAATGAAAGTATCTACAAAAGGAAGATATGCCCTTAGAATGCTGCTTGATTTGGCGGAGCATAAAAATGAATTTGTTCCTCTTAAAGAAATAGCTGAACGGCAGAATATTTCAAAGCAATATTTAGAGCAGATTGTTTCTCTTTTGAACACATCTAATATTATTCGTGCAAACCGTGGCAAACAAGGCGGATACCAACTGGCAAAAAAGCCTACACAAATTACTGTTGGGCAGGTGCTTCGCATTACAGAAGGCAGCCTTGCACCGGTTGCCTGTTTAGATGATGAAACAAATCTTTGTGAACGTGCTTCTTTTTGCAGAACACTCCCTATGTGGCAAGGGCTTAATAAGGTTATCACAGATTATTTGGACAGTGTCAATTTGCAAAGTATGCTTGACCAATACGAAAAGCAAAGTGCAGATTTTTATGTGATTTAAGAACATTAAACCGAGCAAGTGGCTGATGCCATTGTGAGTAAGAAATTGTTGTAGAATAACCTTTGTTGTGGTATAATCCTTTTAGACCGTTGGTCTACGTGTACCGTTGATAACACAAGCTTGATAACATTTTGATAACAAGAGTTCAGTATAAACCATATTGGTAGGATAATTGAAATCGAATGAGTAAAAAGGAATCAAATAGCCAAAGCAAAAATGTTTAACTCAACTTTTGCTTTGGCGAGTGGGAATGATGTGGCGAGTGCATAAAAGCCAGTGTGCAAGCGGGTTTTCGGTTGTTTAAGCCGCCCTGTGGCAACATATTGGCAACACAAATTACAATATCTATATTATAAGAGCTAACTGATTTTAATGGTCAGTTAGCTTTTTTTGTTTACCTATATCATCTTGAAATATCGAAAGGTTTCTTTGATCGGCTGCATTTTTTCAAGTGGACATGGTTTTTCTCGGTTATCGGGTGAGTAACGATTATTTGCCATTTTAACAGGTAATCCACAGACCTCTTTCATATGTGCAATCCAACAGGTTTTAGGTGTAAAACCATATGTAGACTTTACATATGCTTGAATTTCTTTATAAGTAGCCATTAATTATCCTCCTGTTCTCGTTTAACTGATGTTTAGTCATCAAGCGTTTCTTTGAGATGTTCGGCTTCAATGCTCGGATAATTATAACGCCAAACGTTACAAGCATTATACTCTATAATTCTAAAGAAAGCAATAATTTTCATGCACAAGTTTTAATTAAAAATCGCTGTCGCTATTGTGTAACTGTACCCGTCGAACTCACACTTGAACAAAATATATTTCTTGCACGAAAGTATGTGCAAAAGACTTTTGTGACTTATGGAATGTGATGATATTTTTTAAAATATTACAGCACAAATCGGAAACAAAGAATACAGGAAAACATAAAAGAAGGGTAGAATTTATCATGAAAAAGCATTACACAAACCAAGAAACAGGAATCAATTACACATTGCAGGGGGATTAATTTGCCCGACCTTACCCTGCCGGAAGAACCTAAAGAAAAACGCACAAATGGGATTTACGGTGAAAGACATTGCAAGTTTTTGAAAGAACATCGAAAGGTGATGTACTGGGACTTGCTTACACAAGGGAAATTGTACTCGTATTTATGCGATGTTGATGAACAAGCAAGAAACAGGCTTGAACATATAACAAAACAAATGGCTGAAAAAGAAGGCATTAACGAGCAACTAAAATCAGAAAACCAAATGGAATGGATAGGCAAAATGACTAATATTAGAAATAGGGCAATGGAAATTGTAAACCACGAAATCATCTATGCGTAATCAAATTAAGTGGAGGAACGGATTAATCCGTTCCTCCACTTATATGAATATTATTTTTAGAAATTTAAATATTTTGGTTGAATATTTGAATGTAGTTTGTTATAATATAATTGTGTTGATTTTGGGACTATTTTGCAAAGAGGTGTCGTAATGCCGATTAGTTATAACAAGCTTTGGAAATTGATGATTGATAAAAAGATGAATAAAACTCAATTGAAAGAAGCTTCCAAAGTGAGCGGTGCTACCATTGCAAAGCTCGGAAAAGAAGAGCCTATTTCAATGGAATCTATGTTGAAAATTTGCAAAGTTTTAGATTGCAATATTGGAGATATAGTTGAAATTGTTGATGAAGTCAATTAAGAGGTGGCGTAGTGCAACAAACTCCTTTTCACGCATATTATACCGCCCGATTATTAGATAATGTATCAAATGAAAACGGGCTGGTTTCCGTATATGCGTCTGCCAATATAGAAATATATCCTTATCAAATTGCCGCAGCGCAGTTTGCTTTGCGTTCCCCGTATTTGAATGGCTGTATCTTAGGCGATGAGGGAAGCTTGGGAAAAACATATGAAGCCTTGCTTGTTGCTACCCAAATGTGGCATGAAGGTAAGACTCGCCAGCTCATCATTTTGCCTGTAAATATGCTCAACCAATGGATAAAAAAGTTCGATAACAGCTTTACATTGCCGTATCTCGTTATTGATAATAACGAATCTGACATAATAAAAGCGGACAACCTCGCAGAGCAAGATTGCGTGATAGTTACCACATATGAATTTGCAATTGAAAAAGCAGAGTGGTTTAAGGAAATTCTGTGGGATTTGATAATCTTTGATGAAGCTGACCGTTTAAATAAGGTATATGATGAAAATGCTAAAAATGCAAGAATCCTAAAAGAACTATCAGACGGGGCTTTCAAGTTGTTGCTTACCCCTACTCCCATCACTAAAGATATTAGAGATATTTACGGTCTAATTTATTTCATTGACGAAACAGTACTGCCGGACGATATAGAAACATTTTATAATACATATTTTAGGCATACTGAGCGTTACCCGGAACTTGCAAAATGGGTATCACAATTTTGTTTCAGAACACTAAAGGAACAAGTTAGTGAATACGTAAATTTTACACGACGGATTCCCTATACGGTGAGTTATGATTTTTCAGAGGAAGAAAAATTATTATATAATGCGTTGAACGCCTATATTATGCGACCGCAAAAAATTGCTTACCCCAACATGAGCAGCCGGGACAAAAACAATATGACGATACAATGGAATCATATCCTTTCCTCGTCATCACAAGCAATTGCGGAAACGATTGACGGTGCAATAAACAGGCTTAAAAAAGCGGAAGTCCAACAATCAAAAAAAGCAATATTTATGGATGAAATCAGATGTCTTAATGAATTGCATACGCTTGCCAAAGCTGTTGATATAAACGGCAAAATGAAAGCGCTTTTACCGATTTTGAAAAAATGCTTTACAAAGTTGAAGCAGTTAAAATACCCTAACAAAGCTATTGTTTTTACTGACAGTCAAGTCACGCTAAAAAAGCTTAAAGTATTGCTTGATAGTGCAGGATATAACCTTTTAACCTATAGCGGGAGCAACAGTCGGGATTATTCTATAATGGAGCGTTTCAGAAACGATAAAGAAATTCAAATTCTGATCGCTACCGACGATATGGGCAAAGGACTTGATATTGAGTTTTGCCCTATAGTTATAAATTACGATATGCTGTCAAACGCACCTTTGCTCGAACAGCGTATAAACCGTTGCCATAGGCAAGGGCAGAAATGCGATGTTTTGGTTGTGAATTTATTTAATAAAAACAACTATGCCGATACCCGTTACTTTGAATTGATAAACAAGCGAGTATTGCAGTTTAACGGTATTTTCGGTATGTCAGATGCTTTACTTGGGAATTTCGATAACCCGATTGACGAAGTGTTATGTCTATTAAGACCGCAAGGTGAGATTCAAAATGATTTTGAAAACAATTTATCTGAACACGAAAATCAAAACCGCCATATCGTTGCGAGTTCAGAAGATACGCTGTTTACAACCTTTACAAAAGATATTTCTGATAAAGTAATTGTTACACCCAAATACATATCTGAGAAAATCAATGAAGTAAATCGGGATTTGTGGAATTTAACAAAATGGTTTTTTGATGATTATAATTACACCAATGATGAATGCCAATATATCATTGATGAGCAAAGCCAAACTGTAACAGCAACGGATCACACCAAACTTCCTCACTTGTTTTACTATTGGGTAAATGGGCAGAGCCGACATTATAAGGGCTTGAAAGGGTACGGCATAAGCAAAGACTACAAACCTCATTATGGAAGGATTACGCTTTCAACGCCTTTTGCCAAAGGACTATTGCAAAACGTTGAATGTGCAACAAAAGGAGCTTTAACCGTTAATGCGAACATTGAGGCTTGTACCATTGGGCTATATGTAATAACGGTAAAATCACAGAATAAGGCGCATAAATCCGTTTATCGTGAATATGTCGAGCTTGTTGGCGAAACCGAAAGCGGTAAAGTCATTTCGGGTGAGGAATGTGACGAAATACTAAATTTGCCTGTTGTAGATTATTCGGAAGATGATAAAAAGTCTGCCCCATTTATGAAGTATACGTATCAAAGCCATTCAAATATTGATAAATACATTTCGGCAGATGAATATATTCGTAAATCTGTTCTTGAAAAAAATTCGGTACAGTCGGAAGAGATAGAACGAATGAGATTGAGGGCAGCCAAAGAAAAAACAGCTCTTGAACGTGAAGTTAATGACTTGAAATCACAAATTGCAGCGGCAGAAAAAGAAGCGGAATCTTTAACGATTCGTATAAAGCGTTTGGAGATAGAACGTAAGCTATCCGGCTTGCACAATGAGCTAATGCAAAAAGAAGAGAATTTGTTTTTGGGCGGCATTCAAGCGGATAGCAATTTGCAAAAGCAAATTGGTGAGTTTTTAGAAAATGAAAAGCTTACCGTAAAGATAGAGCGGCAATTTTTATTAAAGGTGAGAGGAAATAAGTAATGAATAACATTTTAGACGGCATGAGCTTTGATTTGGAACGCACTAATTTGGAGAAGTTGGCATCTGTTTTCCCGGAAGTTATAGTAGAAGGTCAGCTTGATTTAACAAAGCTACTTGACCTTTTGGGGAAATACGACATCAAAGATTTTGAAAAATATTCTTTCACTTGGAAAGGCAAGTCAGAGTGCCTGCCGCTTGCACAAAAGCGTTCAACAGGTACGCTTCGCCCAAAACCGAACGAGAGCGTAAATTTTGATGAAACAAATAATATTTATATCAAGGGTGATAATTTAGAAGTGCTGAAGCTTTTGCAGACCGCTTATTATCGTCAAGTTAAAATGATATACATAGACCCGCCCTACAATACAGGCAACGACTTTGTGTATGCGGACGATTTTGCCGACCCTATGGCGAAATATAAAGAAGTTACACAGCAGACAACAAAAAGCAATCCCGAAACAATGGGCAGATTCCACACCAATTGGCTCAATATGATGTACCCTCGTTTGCGTTTGGCTGCGAACTTGTTGCGTGATGATGGTGTTATATTTATAAGCATTGATGACCATGAGGTGCATAATTTACGTAAGCTTTGTGATGAGGTTTTTGGGGAAGAAAATTTTGTAACACAAATTGTTTGGGAACGTGCATTTGCTCCAATTAATCTAATGAAGCAATTTTCGCCCAGTCACGACTTTGTTATTGTATATGCTAAACGCCTTGATGAGCTTATTTGCAATGGTATTCAAAGAACGGATATAGCCGATAGTCGTTATTCGAATCCCGATAACGACCCAAGAGGCGTGTGGAGTTCGAGCGATATTTCTGTAGGACCCGCAATTGAAGCGAATATTTATCCGATAACGACGCCCTCCGGGCGAGTTGTCGAGCCTCCAGCTGGTCGCAGCTGGAGGCTCTCGAAAAATGCATTTTTCGAGAGACTCCAAGATAATAGAATTTGGTTTGGTGAGGACGGAAATGGTGTACCAAGAATAAAAAGGTTTAAATCTGATTTGCGAAAATCCGGCATGACCCCCATGACCATTTGGAAACACATAGATGTCGGACACAGCCAAAGTGCCACGAAGGCTTTAAAAGAATTATTTGATGGCAAAATGTTTTTTGATTACCCGAAGCCAGTCAGTTTAATCAAAAGGATGCTTGAGCTGTATACGCAAGACAACGACATTATCCTTGACTTCTTCTCCGGCTCTGGTACCACCGCTCACGCCGTTATGCAGCTTAACGCCGAGGATGGCGGTAACCGCCGCTTTATCCTTGTGCAATTGCCAGAGGTTACTGACGAAAAGTCTGAGGCTTATAAAGCCGGATACAAAAACATATGCGAAATTGGTACGGAACGCATACGCCGCACCGGAAAAAAGCTCACCGAAACAGACAAGCAAATGATGTTGGGTGATGAGAATAAAAAGGATTTAGATGTTGGGTTTAAGGTGTTTGAGCTTGATACATCCAACCTTAAATCATGGGACGGTACGCCTGTTGACGAAGAAGAACAAACCCTGCTGATTGAGCGTATGCACAATATGATTGACAATGTAAAACCAGACCGCACCGATATGGATATGGTGTATGAAATAATGCTTAAAATGGGTGTGCCGCTTACATACACTATAACACCGTTAGATATTAATGACAAAATCGCCTATTCAATTGGTGAGGAATGTCTACTGCTTATTTGCCTTGCAGAAGGTATTACGCCGGAGAATATTGAAAAAATGTGTGATTACACGCCGGGTAAAATTATTTTCAGCCGCCGCTGTATGAAAGATGATACCACAATGGCAAATGCACACTATATTCTGCAAGACAGACATATCGGAATGAAATTGGTTTAAGGGGGATTTTTCAATGAAACTCAAATTTAAAGACCAATCCTTTCAAACTGATGCCGTAAATGCAGTTGCCGACTTATTCAACGGGCAGGAGAAGTTTAGTTCCACCTTTTCTATTATAGAAGAAAGGCAAATTAATCTTCATAAAGAATATGGTATTGGTAACGCATTGCAAATATCAGTAGAGTCGTTGCTTGCAAATATGCAAGAAGTTCAAAAGAAGAACGCTCTCCCCAAAACAAATTCTTTGGAAAATAATCAATTCTGTGTTGAAATGGAAACAGGAACAGGAAAGACTTATGTTTATACTAAAACCATTTTTGAGCTTAATAAGCGATATGGATTTACAAAATTTATAGTTGTAGTTCCAAGCGTAGCAATCAGAGAAGGTGTATATAAATCATTTCAAATTACAGAGGAACATTTCGGATTGATGTACGATAATGTGCCTTATCGTTATTTTATTTACAATAGTGCAAAGTTATCTGATGTACGCCAGTTTGCCACATCTTCCAACATAGAAATAATGATAATAAATATTGACGCCTTTAAAAAAGCTGAGAATATTATAAATCAACAGCAAGACCGCTTGAACGGCGAAACGGCTATGCGTTATATTCAAGACACAAACTCTATTGTTATTATTGATGAGCCGCAAAGCGTAGATAATACTAAAAAAGCAAAGGAAGCAATTGCGTCTTTGAATCCCCTTTGCGTGTTTAGATATTCAGCAACGCACCGCGAAAAAATAAATTTGCTCTACCGTTTAACCCCTGTAGATGCTTATCAGATGGGGCTTGTTAAGCAAATTTGCGTTTCTTCAAACACAATAGAAAACGATTTTAATAAACCCTATGTACGGCTATTGTCTGTATCTATGGATAATGAATTTTCGGCAAAAATAGAAATTGATGTGCGTGGTAAAGATAATAAGGTCAGTCGTAAAACATTCACAGTAAAGCAAGATACCGATTTATTTATACTGTCGGGCGAGCGTGATTTGTATGAAGGTTATATCATTGAAAATATTGATTGTACGCTGGGTCGAGAGCGTATAGACTTTACAAATACTGAATTTGTGCCGCTCGGCAAAGCAATAGGGAGCGTTGATGAAAACTTAATAAAAAGGGCGCAAATTCGCCGTACCATCGAAGCACACTTTGATAAAGAACTTATGTATTACGATAAAGGAATCAAAGTGTTATCGCTGTTTTTTATTGATGAAGTGGCAAAATACAGAACGGTTGAAGGCGGCAAAGGGATTTATGCTTTGATGTTTGAAGAGTGCTACAATGAATTGCTGAATCGTGAAAAATATGCTGTATTAAGAGACCGATTCAATACAGCAGTTAATAAGGCACATAACGGGTATTTTTCTCAAGATAAAAAGGGTAATTACAAAGACACCAAAGGTGATACTTTAGACGATTATAATACTTACAATACTATCATGAAAGATAAAGAATGGCTGTTATCTTTCGATTGTCCGCTACGGTTTATTTTCTCACACTCCGCATTAAAAGAGGGGTGGGACAACCCTAATGTATTTCAAGTGTGTACCTTGATTGAACAAAAATCCACATTCACCGCACGGCAAAAGGTGGGGCGCGGCTTACGTCTGTGCGTCAATCAAGACGGCGAACGTATTGAGGATAAAAATATCAATCTCCTGCACGTTATGGCAAATGAGAGCTTTGCCGAATTTGCCGACACCTTGCAAAAAGAGATTGAGCAAGAAACCGGCGTGAAATTCGGTGTTTTACAAATCAGCTTGTTTTCGGGTATGGTATATAGCGAAACTAAAGAAGTCGAAAAGACTGTTACGGCAGAACAGGCTATAAATGTAGTTGATGTGCTTAAAGCAAACAGAATTATCACAGAAAACGGTAATATATCTGTGGATATAAAGCCCGAAGAAATAGAACTGCCGCCGGAATTGGAAGAGGTAAAGCCAATAATTGCGAGCATAATCGAGAATGAGAAGCCGATTGAAATTGAAAATCTTACAGGATTAACATATAAAACAAAGGTGACAGAAGAAAAAACCGTAACCTATGAAGAAGCCGCAGAGTTGATTGAGCATTTTGAAAAGAAAGAGTATATAACCAAAAGCGGTAAAATCAAAGATACAATGAAAAATGACCTTTTAAACGGCACTCTTGATTTACCTCAAAAATATGAAGCCGCACGTGAGCGTTTTGAAAACATTATAAGCAAAGCGGATAGAAAACCGCAATTCAGAGATGCTTCAAAAGACGTTGTTGTTCGCCTTAAAAATCAAGTTATTGCCGAATCGCCTTATTTTAAAGAACTTTGGGAGCGAATAAAGCAGAAAACAACCTATCGAGTTAAAATTGATACGAAGCTACTTGTTGAACGTGCCGTAAAGTTATTGCGTGAACTTCCGCAAACACCCAAAGCGCGTATCATATCTCAAACCGCAGATATTGATATTAGGGAATCGGGCGTTGCTCATTTTGAACGTGAGCTTAGAACGGTTGATATAAAAAATGATTACAGCAATCTTCCCGATATAATTACCATTATTGCAGAAGAAACCCATACTACATGGGAGACCGCGTTGGAGATTATAGAGCAAAGCGGAAGGGTGATTGACTTTATACGCAACCCGCAATTGTTTATAGAAAGCATTGTTGAAATAATACAGGATGTTCGCCATGAACTTGCAATCGATGGTATTCAGTACATAAAGCTTGATGGGCAGCAATACTACGCACAACAGATTTTTGACAGTACGGAATTGCTTGCAAATCTTGATAAGAACGCTGTCGCGGTCAACAATAGCGTTTATGATTATACAGTATATGATAGCAGCACAATTGAAAAGCCGTTTGCAATTGCTCTTGACCATGACCCCGATGTAAAAATGTTCTTTAAATTGCCGGAACGATTTAAGATTAATACACCCATTGGAACATATAACCCCGATTGGGCGGTTTATCTTGATTGCGATGGTGAAGAAAAACTGTACTTTGTTCTTGAAACAAAAGGCAGTACAAGCATGATAGATTTGCGAACAAAGGAACAGCTAAAAATTCATTGTGGGAAAAGACATTTTGAAGCTTTGAATGATGTTGAGTTGAGAGTTGCGAGAGACTGGCATTCATTTAAAGTCGGACGATAATATTTACAATAATTTAATTGAAAATCAACGCAGATTATGATACAATAATACCGTTGAACGATTGGCATTGAATCTTTCTCTGATACTAAAATGATACTAAAAAATCCCCTTGACCCAAATAACAAGGACAATGAGGATAATAGAAATCATTAGGTATAAAATCGTCCAAACAAATTCGTTTAATATTGATATGAGCTTTGCGAGTGGGAATGATTCATTATATATCTAAAAAAATTATAAAGAAAACAGGAAAAAACATGTTGAAATTTGCTTGTATAAATATATCTTCTAAAAACCCAAAGGCTCTTGCAGAGTTTTATCGTAAAATAGGAGCAGCAGTTTTTGTTGATGGTGAAAACTATGATGGCTTCAATTTTGGTAATGACGAAAACCAATCCGGCATTTGCGTTTGGGATGAAAATATTTGGGGTAAATCTACTGCGGGCTATATCACCATTGTGTTTAAAACTAACAATTTACAGCAGACCCGCAATTCAATTATTGCAAACGGCATCGAATTACCTCCTATTCAAACAGCCGATTGGGGAGGTCAACAGTTGGTTTTTAATGACCCTGACGGGAACATAATTACAGTTTTAACTTAGGAGTGCTGTAATGAAATTAAAAATCTACTTTATTTATGATTAGGGAAGCCCAACTTATAATAGAGGTTAAATAAATGATTATTTCAGCGTCACGCAGAACAGATATCCCCGCATTTTACTCCGATTGGTTTGCTAATCGAGTAAAAGCGGGTTACTGCCTTGTTAAAAACCCGTTTAATCCTGCTCAGGTTAAGCGGGTTTCGCTGTTGCCAAAAGATGTAGACGGCATCGTTCTATGGACTAAAAACGCCGCTCCGTTACTCTCTAAAATAGAGGTTTTGGAGCCGTTTTTGTACTATTTTCAATATACTATAACACCGTATCACAGCGATATTGAGGAAGGGCTGGCAAACAAAAAAGAAGCAGTAATCCCGGCTTTTTTGGCACTTGCCGAGAGAATCGGGAAAAAGCGAATGATATGGCGATACGACCCGATTGTAATCACTCCTCGCTATACCTTTGAGTATCATATCAAAGCGTTTTCGAAATTATGTAAGTTACTTTCAAAAAGCACCGAAAAATGCATTATCAGCTTTGCAATCGAATACAAATCCATTGCGAAAAACCTTGCAAAAATCGGTAATATAGCATTATCTGAACAAGAAAAATTACGATTAGCAGATGCTTTTTTAACGATTGCAAAAGAAAACGGAATTACCCTTTGTGCCTGCTGTGAGATTCCCGAGTTATACGAGCTTGGTGTTCAATCCATATCTTGTGTGGACGCTGGGTTGTTTGGAGTAGACGCAACCCACGATAAAAACCAGCGTAAAGGTTGCAACTGTGCTGTCAGTGTTGACATCGGTGCGTACAATTCGTGTATGAACGGCTGCCGGTATTGCTATGCGAATCATAATGAAGTAATGGTTAGAAACAATTTTTTCACACACAATGCCGGTTCCGAGGTGTTGGTAGATTAAAAGTAAATATTTTTGCGACGCTTAATAGCAGTTCTTTTATTTTACCGCAACTTGTAAACCTTGTCGAAAAGTGATATAATACCTTTACATTGTTTTTGTAAATGGAGGCATGGCGAATGCAGGAGAGATAATTTTAAAACCGAATTTGAGGATAACGCACTTTTGCAATATGTTAAGACAAAATTTTCAAGATGCATGCTGGGAATAAAGAAAACAACGCAAAACAACACAACCATACGAGAGAGAATTATCTTTCGTATGGTTTTTTTACGTACTTTTTACAAAACAATACCTATAAAAACCACATTGTATGCCTATACTAATATTGCAAGAAATACTTGCAACAAAAAATTACGTAAAAAACTTTTTGGAGGCTACAACGTGAAAACAAAAAAAATAGGCGCAATAATAGTAACAGCACTTATACTTATGACAACTCTGCTTGCCGGGTGTGCAGGCACGACGGACAAGATTGCCGTAATTTCCCGTGAGGACGGCTCGGGCACACGAGGGGCATTTATAGAGCTGTTCGGAATTGAAGTTAAAGGCGAAGACGGCACAAAGAAAGACACAACCACAAAAGAGGCAATGATAGCCAAACAAACCGACGTTATGATGGTTAGCGTTGCGGGCGACAAAAGTGCGATTGGTTATATCTCGCTGGGTTCGCTTAACGATACGGTAAAAGCAGTTGCAGTTGACGGTGCAGCGGCAACTACCGACAATGTAAAAAATGGCAGCTACAAGGTGTCTCGCCCGTTTGTAATTGCAACCAAAGGCGATGCAACAGAGGTTGCACAGGATTTTATTGATTACATCCTTTCGTCCGAAGGGCAAGCGGTTGTTGCAAAAAGCTATATTGCCGTTAGCGACTCTGCACCTGCATACAGCGGCAGCAAACCGTCGGGCAAGGTTGTTGTGGCAGGTTCGTCCTCGGTTACCCCAATAATGGAAAAGCTGAAGGAAGCCTATATAAAAATCAACCCCAATGCAACAATCGAGGTTCAGCAAAGCGACTCTTCAACAGGGCTTGCATCGGCTAACAGCGGCACTTGCGACATTGCAATGAGCAGCCGTGATTTAAAAGAAGATGAGCTTGCAACACTTACGCCCATAAACATTGCCATAGACGGCATTGCGGTTATTGTAAACAAAGAAAACACTGCAACAGACCTTAGCAGCGAGCAAATAAAAGGCATATTTACAGGCGAAATTACCTCTTGGAGTGAACTTGAATGAGGCAAAATTTTAAAGAAAACTGCATGAGAGGAATATTCTTCCTCTCTGCAGCGGCATCGATAGCGGCGGTTGCACTGATTTGCTTGTTTTTACTTGCAAACGGTGTACCCGCCATTGGCAAAATAGGCATTGTAGAATTTTTGTTCGGCACAGAATGGTCGCCGTCGGATGTTCCCGCCGTTTACGGCATAGCCTCTATGATTGTGGGCAGTTTGTATGTAACCGCCGGGGCTATAATAATCGGCGTGCCTATAGGCATACTTACCGCTGTGTTTTTGGCAAAGGTTTGCCCAAAAAACTTATATAAAATTTTAAAACCCGGGGTAGATTTGCTTGCGGGTATTCCATCTGTTGTGTATGGTTTTTTTGGTATGGCGGCAATTGTACCGTTGTTTGGCAACAGCATAATGTCGGCTTGCATTTTGCTGGGGATTATGATTTTGCCCACGATTATCGGAATATCCGAAAGTGCAATTCGTGCAGTGCCCGAGCATTATTACGAGGGCTCGTTAGCACTGGGTGCAGGGCATTACCGCAGTTTGTTTTTCGTTATTTTGCCGGCGGCTAAAAGCGGAATTTTGGCAGGCGTGGTGCTGGGAATCGGGCGTGCCATAGGCGAAACAATGGCGGTTATTATGGTTATGGGCAATCAGGCACGAATGCCCGGCTCGCTTTTATCGGGTGCAAGAACTCTAACCGGCAATATTGTTATAGAAATGGGCTATGCCGAGGGCTTGCACCGAGAGGCACTGATTGCAACCGGCGTGGTGCTGTTTGTGTTTATACTTATTATCAATGTAAGCTTTTCTGCTCTTAAAAGGAGGGAGAAGTGATGCGTAAATACAGTGAGAAAATTATGGCTATTATTACGTGGGCGGCGGCGATTCTTACGGCGGGCGTTTTGGTTTATATTATCGGCTACATTCTTTATAAGGGGCTGCCGTATATAAAACCCTCGCTTTTTGCGTTTGATTATAACAGCGAAAATGTGTCGCTTATGCCCGCACTTATTTCTACCGTTATTATGACATTGCTGTCGCTGCTTATTGCCGTTCCGCTTGGCGTGTTTTCGGCTATTTTCCTCACCGAATATTCAAAGCGTGGCAACAAGTTTGTAAAGCTTGTGCGAATAACCGCCGAAACCCTCTCGGGCATACCATCTATTGTTTATGGCTTGTTTGGAATGCTGTTTTTTGTTACCTTTTTGGGGTGGGGATTTTCGGTGCTTGCTGGGGCGTTTACACTCTCGATTATGATTTTGCCGCTTATTTTACGCTCAAGCGAAGAAGCCTTGCAGTCTGTGCCGGATAGTTGGCGAGAAGGCTCTTTCGGGCTGGGTGCAGGCAGGCTGCGTACTGTGTTTAAAATTGTGCTGCCCGCAGCATCGCCCGGTGTTTTTGCAGGAATAATTTTAGCCGTGGGTCGTGTGGTGGGCGAAACCGCCGCACTCATCTATACCGCCGGAACGGTAGCACAGGTTCCCGGCACTCCGCTGGCGTCGGCACGCACTTTGGCAGTGCATATGTATGCACTTTCGGGCGAGGGCTTGCACATCGGCGAGGGCTATGCCACAGCGGTTGTGCTGCTTGTTTTGGTTATAGGTATAAACGCACTTTCGGCTTTTGCAGCAAAAAAATTGCTAAAAGGCAAAACCGGCAAAAAGGCTTAATTAAAAAAAGCACAGCACAAACTGAATTTTAAAGATTGTGAGAACGAAATGGAACATTGCTTTAACATAGAAAACTTAGATTTATACTACGGCGACTTTCAAGCTCTTAAAAGTGTAAATATGGACATTAAGCAAAATAAAATTACGGCGTTTATCGGACCGTCGGGCTGCGGTAAGAGTACATTGCTTCGTACCCTTAACCGTATGAATGATTTGGTTGAGGGCTGCAAAATTGAAGGTGAAGTAAAACTTTTCGGCGAAGATATTTACGCCCCCAATGCCGATGTAACGCTTATCCGCAAGCGGGTGGGTATGGTGTTCCAAAAACCCAACCCCTTCCCAATGAGTGTATATGACAATGTAGCATTTGGACCCAGAACACACGGTGTTAAGGGGCGTTATGAGCTTGATGAAATTGTAGAAACGTCGCTTAAAAACGCCGCCATTTGGGATGAAGTTAAAGACCGATTGAAAAAGTCGGCACTCGGTCTTTCGGGCGGGCAGCAGCAGCGGCTTTGCATTGCAAGGGCTTTGGCGGTGTCGCCCGAGGTTTTGCTGTTGGACGAACCGACCAGTGCACTCGACCCGATTTCTACAGGAAAAATTGAAGAATTATTGATGACTTTGGTAGAAAAGTATAGTATAATAATAGTAACCCACAATATGCAGCAGGCAACACGCATAAGCAACAACACAGCTTTCTTTTTGCACGGCGATGTGGTAGAATATGATGCAACAAAAAAACTTTTTTCTATGCCTGCCGATAAACGCACCGAGGATTATATTACGGGGAGGTTTGGATAATGAGAAACAGATTTGACGCACAGCTTAACAAGCTGAACAACAGCCTTATAGAAATGGGTGCATTGGTGGAGGTTGCCATTGGCAACGCAACCCATGCTTTCGAGACTCAGGACGCAGAGCTTGCAAAAACCGTGCTTGCCGCCGACGATTTGGTTGACACCAAAGAGCGGGATATAGAGGCACGCTGCTTAAAACTACTGCTATCGCAGCAGCCTGTTGCACGGGATTTGCGGCAGATTTCTACCGCCCTCAAGATGATTACCGACCTTGAGCGAATTGGCGACCATGCAATTGACATTTGCGAGCTGTCGCTGTTTTTGTCTGACCAAAATTATATTCTTAACCCCGAGAATATCCCCGTTATGGCGTCGGTTACCCAAAAAATGGTAACCGAGAGCATAGATGCATTTGTTAAAAAAGATTTAAAATTAGCAAAAGCGGTTATCGCCCGTGATGACGTTGTGGATGAATTGTTCGGCAAAACAAAAACCGAGCTTATAAAGCTGGTGCACAGCAATGCCGATTTGGGTGAGCAGGCATTCGATTTGCTGCAAATTGCAAAATATTATGAGCGAATTGGCGACCATGCGGTTAACGTAGCCGAATGGGTAATTTTTTCAATAACGGGCAAGCATAAAGATACACAAGTCTTATAGGAGCTGAAGATGCAAAAAATTTTTATAGTCGAAGATGATGATAATATCCGTGAGCTTGTAAGCTATGCTTTGTTGCAGGCAGGGTTTGAGGTGAGCGGATTTACAGAAAGCACGGCGTTTGAAAAAGCCCTGCGGGAGGGTTTGCCTGCTTTGGTTTTGCTTGACATTATGCTGCCCGGTAAAAGCGGAATTGAAATTTTGCGGGATATTAGACAAAACGCAAAAACCGCCGCCCTGCCCGTTGTTATGATGACGGCAAAGGGTGCGGAATACGACAAAATTAAAGGGCTGGATTTAGGTGCGGATGATTATATTACCAAGCCTTTTTCGGTAATGGAGCTGGTTGCCCGAGTTAAAGCGGTTTTGCGGCGGGCAAATGCAAACAGTGCCGCTGCCGCCGAATTTTGCATTGATAAGCTTTTGCTGTCGGACAAGAAAAGAATTGTTACAGTAAATGGCGAAGAAATAACTCTCACATTTAAAGAGTTTGAACTGCTGCGTTACCTTATGCAAAACATAGGGTTAGTGCTTGACCGAGATAAAATCTTAAACGCCGTTTGGGGCTACGACTACGACGGCGAAAACCGCACGGTGGATATGCACATTAAAACCCTGCGGCAAAAATTGGGCAGTTGCGGGGCATATATTAAAACAATCCGCAACGTGGGCTACAAAATAGAGGGGCCGCTATGAAGAAAAAAATTTTTAAAAATATTGCACTTGTTTCCTCTGTCTGCGTTTTGCTTACGGGTGTTTTTCTCTGCCTTGTTTTTTATTTTCAGCTTGGAGATGTTGTCAAAACAGAGCTGCAAAACAGGGCAAATGCTTATATAGATTTTTCGTATGAAGATGTTGAAAACTCACTTGCCGATGTTGATGAAAGCGATATTCGAGTAACCCTTGTTGCCCCAAACGGAACGGTAGTTTTTGACAATACCGCTAATGCAACCACACTCGAAAACCACACCGACCGAATTGAAATTAAAGAAGCCTTAGAATCCGGCAGCGGGCAAAGCAGCCGCCTGTCGCAAACTCTGGGAGAGGAAACATACTACTATGCAGTAAAGCTAAGCGACGGTTATATTTTGCGTACCGCAAAAACAGCCGACAGCGTTTTGGCGGTATTTGCCCGCAATTTGCTGCTTTTTGCACTGATTATGCTTGCAGTGCTTACACTTTGCTATTGTTTTAGTGCAAGGCTTGCAAAACGCATTGTAGCACCAATAAATAAAATTAATTTTGACGAGCCGAACACGGTTTATGACGAACTTGCACCCTTTATGCGTACAATTACTTCTCAACGTAGCCAAATAGAAAAAGATATGCAAGCTCTGCGTGCAAGGCAAGACACTATAAACACGATAATGGACAATATGAGCGAGGGAGCAGTTCTTGTTGATAACAAGGAGAACCTTCTTTATGTAAATAAAGGTGCTAAAAAGCTGTTTAGCTTTGCAAATAACGGGCAAGGGCAAAACTTGCGTGCGTTGTTTAGGGATGCCGAGCTGCTTGCTGTTGCCAAAAGCACACTTAGCGGCGAACACTGCGAGACAAACAGAAATATTGGCGGGCGAGAGTACCAAATATACGGCAGCCCTGTTGCCGGTGTTGGTGCGATTTTGCTCTTTGTTGATGTTACCGAAAAGGCAAAAGCCGAAAAGCTCCGCCGTGAGTTTTCGGCAAATGTTTCTCACGAACTTAAAACACCGCTTACCAGCATCGCAGGCTATGCCGAGCTGCTGACAAACGGTGTTGCAAAGCAAGAAGATACTGCCGGATTTTTGCAAAAAATCAAGGCGGAATCAGACCGGCTTTCTCAGCTGGTTGAGGATATTATGCTGCTGTCGGGGCTGGACGAAGGGCAAGCAACAGCAAATATTGAGAGTGTGGAGCTTGCAAAAGTAGCCTATGAAGTTAAAGAACTGCTTGCCAAAAAAACAGAGAAAAACGCAGTAAAAATAAACATCACCGCTGCCGATGACGTAATAATAAAAGCAAACTATTCGCATATGCACCAGCTGCTGTTTAACCTTATGGAAAACGCCGTAAAGTATAACAAATCCGGCGGCACTGTAGAGGTAAGCATACAGCAGAAAAACGGGCATCCAAAGCTAACTGTTGCCGACACAGGCATAGGCATACCAACTGCCGAGCAAGCCCGCATATTCGAGCGGTTCTACAGGGTAGATAAATCCCGCTCTAAAACTTTGGGCGGCACAGGGTTGGGGCTTGCAATTGTTAAGCATATTTGTATGATTTACGAGGCTAAAATTGATGTGAAAAGCACGGAAGAAAAAGGCACAAAAATCAGCGTAACATTTTAATTGTAGTGCAAATCTTATTTATATAATAAAAGCTAACTGACCGCAAAAAAATCAGTTAGCTTTTTTATTAATTTACAAATTCTAAACTTCTCTTCCCTATCACCTTCTGCCATTCGCCCTAAAAATATAATAAAGCAAAATAAGCAGCGATTGCATTAAAGCGGCAACATAAGTTAACGCCGCTGCACCCAGCACTTTGCCTGCACCGTCGGCCTCTTGCTCGCCCAACGTGCCAGAGGCTTTAAGCGATGCCAAAGCTCGGCGGCTTGCATCAAATTCAACGGGCAGAGTTATCAGCTGAAAAACAACCGCCAACGAAAACAAAGCAATACCCAGCCAAATCAGCCCTACAAAGCCCAAAAAATAGCCCAAAATTATTGCAGGCACTGCCAACCGTGAACCTATATTGCACATTGGAATTATTGCATTGCGGAATTTTAGCGGAGCAAAAGCTTTTGCATATTGCACTGCATGACCTGCCTCGTGTGCGGCAATGCCCGCTGCCGCAATTGTTGTTGCATTAAAAACACCGTCCGAGAGAAAAATGCGGTTTGTTTTAGGGTCAAAATGGTCTGTCAGGTTGCCTTGGCATGGCAAAATTTCTACGCCTGCAACACCGTTTTGCCTAAGCACAGCCTCGGCGGCTTGTGCCCCTGTCATCCCACGAAAATTGCGTATTTGAGAATATTTGTTAAATCGGCTTTTAACAAGCCCCTGTGCCACCAAGCAAAACACCAGCCCGGGCAGCACAAACAAAAAATATATCGGGTCAAAAAACATCTTTATTTCCTCATTGAAAAATTTTTATTTACTGCTTCTTTTTAACAATAGTATACATTCAATTTAAAAATAATTCAATATTTCTTTTGGTAATTTTATGAAAATTGCTTTTTTACGGGTCGCACCTTTTGCAAGGCACATAACCCTGTGCTATTATATTGGAACGATTGCTTGCAGTTGAATAATTCTCCGGTTTTATTCTTTTCACATCGCTGCAAGAAGACCTATGAAATTTTTCTGTAGACAAATTAAGAACATAGCTCGTGGTATTTTGTTGTTCGGGGTTATTATATTTATTAAAGTTATTTTCGTTATTGCTTCCCGAACTGCCGCTGTTACTGCTCCCCGAACCGCTGCCCGAGTTACTGCTGTTGCCCGAATTACTGTTGTAACTGCTCCCCGAACCGCCGCTATAGCTGCTGTCATCGTCATCATCATAATTTGCAGCGGGTGCTTTTGGTGCTTCGGTTACAGTTGGTTTTGTTGGCGGTGCCGTTGTGGTAACGGGTTCGGTTGCGGTTGTTGGGGCAACTGTTGTTTTTTCTGCTGCACTTGTGGTTGTTGCGGTTTTTGTCGGTTCATCTTCTCTTGCAGTCGAAGAACTGCCGCAAGCACACAGCGTTACGCAGAATATAATGCAAACAATCAAACATAATAATTTTTTCAATTTTCATCGCTCCTTAGTTTTAAAAGTTAAAATAATAACCAAAACTATAATAATTCAGATTATTACATAAGTCAACAAGTTTTGCAAAAATCATTAAATTTAATTTGAATTTTTTGCAAAAATGTATTACAATAATTAAAAGTGATATAAATGCTATAATCAAGAAATTAAGGAGCAAAACAATGCTGAATATAGGCTGCCATTTATCGGTATCGGGCGGGTATAAAAATATGGGAGAAACCGCCCTTAGCATAGGAGCGAACACGTTCCAGTTTTTCTCTCGCAACCCCCGTGGCGGTGCTGCAAAAGCCATAGACCCGCAGGATGCCGAAAACTTAATTACACTAATGAAAGAAAACAGCTTTGCCCCGCTGCTTGCCCATGCACCCTATACCCTAAACCCGGCTTCTAACGACGAGCGTATTCGTGCGTTTGCACTGGATGCAATGAGCGGCGACTTACAACGGATGGAAATGCTGCCCGGCAATATGTATAACTTCCACCCCGGCAGCCATGTCGGCTTGGGCGAGGATAAGGGCATATCGCTGATTATCGACGTGCTTAACACCGTGCTGTTTGAAGATATGACAACCACCGTGCTTCTCGAAACAATGGCGGGCAAAGGCTCCGAAATCGGGCGGAGCTTTGAGCAGCTTAAACGGATTATCGACGGCACAAAACTAAACGGCAAGCTTGGCGTTTGCATAGACACCTGCCACATTTATGATGCCGGTTACGACATTGTAAATAACCTTGACGGTGTGCTGCATGAGTTTGACGATGTTGTAGGGTTAACCCGTCTTAAAGCTGTGCACCTTAACGACAGTAAGAATATTTTTGAAAGCCACAAAGACCGCCACGAAAAAATCGGCGAAGGCTCACTGGGGTTAGAAACCTTTAAAAAAATAATAAACCACCCTGCCCTGCGGGGGCTTCCTTTTTATCTGGAAACCCCCAACGAGACGGATGGTTATAAAGAAGAAATTGCATTGTTAAAAAGCTTGTATGAAGTAAACTAACCTTGTTTGAAAAAATAAAAAGAAAATTAATTTCTCATTTCTGCGCCGAGCTGTTTTTTTAACCGTTTAACAACAGCATTGGCGCAGTTTTCAATTTCGGCAGAAGTCAGCGTTCTGGTCAGCGAGCCGATTATCAAACGGATTGTAATGGACTTTTGCCCCTGCGGCACTTGCTTGCCTTTATATTCATCTACAAATTCGCCGTTTTGCAGCAGGCTGTCGCCGCCTTTTTTGCTTAAAATCACCTTAATAATTTCGTCCCATTTTACTGCCGAATCAAACAAAAGCGACACATCATAATCCGTCATCGGGTATTCGGGCAAATGGGCAAAGGTGTTGCTTCTTGAGGGCAGGGGTTTAAGTGCGTCAATGTCCAGCTCGAACAGCATTACGGCACTGTTTTTTATGCCGCAGCTAAGTGCTGCTTTTTTTGAGAGCAAAGCAAGGTTGCCCACAATGCTGCCACCTAAAATTATATTAATCCAAACCACATTGTCCGCCCAAAACGGCTTTTGTGTTTGGGCAAATTCAAAGCCTTCCATATGCACTGTGCGTGGCATAGCCTCCAGCACTCCCTTAGCTTTGCGGAAGAGTGCTGTTACATTGTCGGATTCACCGACAAACGCACCTGCAATATTTCTGCGTTGCAGGGGCAGGGCTTCTCGGCTATCATACGGGGTTGAGTATTCTTTATCCTGCAAAATTTGTGCAGCTTCAAAAATGCTAAACTCGCTGTAATAACGCAGGTTTGCAGCAACCGCCTTGCACATATTCGGCAGCAGCGAGGAGCGTATTAAGCTTTCAACGGGTGCGGGCGGTGCCGACAATGCTAAAATGCCGTCGGTGCTTTCTAAAACTGCCTTAACATATTTGTCCTCCATCCACGGGTAGGTAAAAATCTCCTGCATACCGCAACGCAAGGCAAGGTATTCTTTAATTTTTCGCTCAAGGTCAATATCAATTTGGTTTATTGCACCGTCAAAGGCTGTTACAATCGGTGTCGGCTCAAAATTTTCATAGCCGTACATTCTTGCAACTTCTTCCATAATGTCGGCTTTTATAGAAATATCGCCCGTAGAACGCCATGTGGGTGCAACAACGTGCATATTGTCGCCGTCAAAAGCAATCTCAAAACCCAAACGCCCCAGTTTTTGCTCAATTTCTTCATTTGCAAGGCGTTTGCCCAAGCGTTTTGCCAGCCACTCTGCCGAAACATCAATTTCGGCTTTTTTCAGCTTTTCGGGATAATTGTCGCAAAAACCCGTAACATTCATCTCGGGGTACAGCTCTGCAAACAAAGTCATAGCTAAAGCCAACGCTTGGTCGCACCGCTCGGGGTCAATAGCCTTTTCGTACCGTGCGGCGGCTTCTGTGCGTGTTTCGTACCGTGAGGCTGTACGCCGTATGCTCATTGCATCAAAGTTAGCAACCTCCAGTATTACACGGTTGGTGGTGGGCAAAACCGAGTCTTTTGCTCCGCCCATAACTCCGGCTAAACCAACGGCACTTTCGCTGTCGGCAATAACCAAATCGTCGTTGCAAAGCTTCAGCTCTTTGTCGTTTAGCAGCAGCAAATTTTCGCTGTCGGCTGCACGGCGTACCGTAATATGCCCGGAGATATTATCCGCATCAAACGCATGTGTAGGTTGCCCTGTGGCAAGCATAACATAATTTGTAATATCAACTAATGCGTTAATGGGTCGCATACCCACACGCCAAATTCTGGTTTGCATTTTAAACGGCGACGGTTTTACATCCAGTCCGCTCATTTCTACACCAATATAGCGTGGGCAGCGTGCAGTGTCCTCCACAGCAACGGTAAAATCCGACTGCACAGCAGGGGTATACTCCTCAAACTGCGTCAGCGGCAGGTTATACAACGCCGCAAGCTCTCGTGCTATGCCATAATGCCCCCACAAATCGGGGCGGTTTGTCATAGATTTATTATCAATTTCCAATATAATGTCGTTAAGCTCCAAAGCATCTGCCAAAGGTGTGCCGGGGGCAACGTCAAGGTGTGTTAAATCCATAATAGTTGCCTCATCGGTAAAGGGGAACAAATCAAAAAGCCCAACCTCCGACGATGCACATATCATACCAAAGCTTTTAACACCTCGCAGCTTTGTATTTGCAATCTCTACCAATTCGCCCTCGCCGTGCCAGCGTACCTTTGCACCGGGGCAGGCAACCACTGCGTTCATACCCTCATACAAATTGCTGCCGCCGCAAACAATGTCATAAACATTGCCGTCGCCTATGTCGGTTTTGCAAACACGCAGCTTGTCGGCATTGGGGTGAGGCAACACCTCAACCACCTTGCCTATTACCATTTTGTCAAACTGCTTTGCCAGGTCTATTGTATCTTCAACCTCTACCGTTGCCATTGTAAGGTCATAGGCAAGATTAGACAAATCCATATCTTCCGGAATTTTTTCATAATACTTTATCCAATTTAACGATAATTTCACTTGAACCTCCGAGTTTTTATGTTACTCATTTTAAAATAATCAAAA
>JAISII010000100.1 GCA_031262125.1 Oscillospiraceae bacterium
ACCATATTAATTTCGGCTTCGTACATTGCAATTGCAACACGCCGCAAAGCCTCTTGGTTATAGCCCAAGGTTTTAAGCTTTTTTTTAACCGAAGCCGATGCCTCGCCTGCATAGGTAAAATCGTCGGCGTTAACGGTATAGTGAAGTTGAATTGGTGTCATACGTCGCAGCCTCCCTCGAGCCCGTTTTTATAAAGCAGCCCGCACGCTGTAAACATACGGTAGGGCGAAGAAATAAGCGTAATATCCCTCGACTCTGCAAGGTCGATTATAGTTTGGTCGGGCACTTTGCCCCTTACAAACACAATGCACACCATATCCATCATTTCGGCTGTGCGAACAACCTGTGGGTTAACAAGCCCTGTAAGCAGCACCGACTGGTCTTTTACAAAAGCCAGCACGTCGCTCATCATATCGCTGCCGCAAGCGGTATGCACCTCTGCCTCTAAATTTGCAGCATATACAACCTCGCCTTTTAAAATGTCAATAATATCCTTTACAATCATTTGTTTTTCCTCCGCTATAGTACTATTATACTTCTTTTTTTATTTTACTTATTTTATAACTTAGTATAACCTTAAAACAGCAAAATGTCAATGTGGAAACCACCATTTGCCATTTGCCACACAAACAACCATTTGCTACTTGCCACTTGCAATCTGCAATTTCACAAAAACCACCCCGAGCCGAAAAAATTTAAATTCTATTTAAATTTTAAAAAAAATAAAATTTTTCGCACAAACCACCCCGTCTGCTCTGCTCAATCTAAAAATATTATTATTTTTTTAGATTTTTAATGAAAAATAAATTTTATTTTTTATTTAGGGAGCAGCCACCCCTCCCCGGAGGGGAATATTTCCGCATTACCAAGGCTTCTTGCCTCTTGCAACTTGTCTCTTGTTCCTTGAAGCTGGGAGGCTTTTTTGTAAGTGCGATTTTAAAACATTTCTGCATTCTGCATTATTATTTCTTATTTGCAATTAAACGCTCTTGACGATATACAAATATTATGATATAATTTGCATATAATATCTTTAGGAGGTGCATTTAGTTGCCTAATATAAGACCAAGTGCAGATTTACGCAATAATTACAATGAAATATCAGAATTTTGCCACAAATACCCCGAACCTGTTTACATCACTAAAAACGGTCGTGGAGATTTAGCTGTTTTGAGCATTGAAGCATACGAACAGCTTTGCAGCAAATTTGAATTGTATCATCTTATTAATGAAGGGCTGAAAGCCGAAAAAGCAGGCGAATTAGAGCCGGCAGATAAAGTTTTTGCAGACCTTTTAAAGAGGATACTCGAATGACATATGATGTTATGTTTGCAACCTAAAAAATTCCCCCTCATAGAGGGGGAAATCTTATTTCCTGTCTGTTCGCCCAAGAATATAATCTACACTTGTTTTGTAATAATCAGCCAACTTTAAAAGAACACTTGTCGGTATGTCGTTTTCGCCGGTTTCATACTTAGAATACCCTGTTTGCGACATACCCAAAACAGCGGCTACAGCCTTTTGTGTAAGGTCGCTGTCCTCACGCAAATCTCGCAATCTTTTATACATCTAAACATCACCCTGTTTTATTATGCACTAATCTGTTCCAGAGTATTGACTTTTAACCTGTTTTAGGTTAAAATGCTTGCTGAGGTGATTTTTTTGGCTGAATTTTGTTTTGATTGTTTTAAAAAAATTATAGATAATAACGCAGAAAAAGATAATGTAGTTTTAAGCAAGTATAAAGACTACTGCGAGGGATGCTCGAAAGAAAAACATGTTGTTATAACATACAAATCTAAAAAATCCATTTTTAGTAAAATGCTGTCGATAATTTTAAGAATACGATGAGAGATTAAACCAAAGTCTCGGATGCGAGAATATATTCCCCTCCGAGGAGGGGTGGCAGGGCGTAGCCCTGACGGGGTGGTTTGCGACGAAGAGGGGGACTTTTGGGTACACTCAAAAAGAAAGCAAAAAAAGTCCCCCAAAAAGGCGGGGTTAGATAGGGATTAAACAAAGACGCTCGTGAACACCGAGAAAATCGGCTGTTCACGGGCGTTTTTCTATTTCTGCTTTAAAATCTATTCGACACCCAAAGCCTTAAACACAGCTTCCTGCGGCGTTGAGTAGAAAATGAGGCTAAACGCTCCAATCAGGTCGGAAGGGACTGTGCCGATGTCCGCCGCCGAAGTAATCGGTACGAGGACTTTCTTTGCGCCGCTGTCAATGCAGACTTGAAGTACGCTTGCCAGTTCCTCAACTTTGAGAATAGTGCCGCTTATGCTTATTTCGCCAAGTACGGCAAGGCTCGAAAGAGTCGGCTTGCCAAGGGAGATTGACGCAAGAGCTATAACGGACGGTAACGTTAGATTTTTCGTCATTCCTATTCCGTTCAGGTCTTGGTAGTTGACGATGTAGTCCTTTGTCGTAGTGCTGATTGAGCCGCTTATTTGATGCCCGTTCGCCTTTAGATAGTTGAACGCCGTGTTCGTCGCTTCTCGTGCATCACGGTCAGAGCCAAGCCCCGTGCGCTCGAATTTGCCGTTGCCGGGGAGCATCTGTGTCTCAAGTCGGTACACGCCTATCATCCCAGTTTTGCCTTGCGACACAGTATAGACATTGCCGGGGTTCGTCATGCCTTCGGGGATTATCTTGCCGCCACCCTGTTCGGGTACGGAAACATAACGCTCCTCAAAGGACTCATTGTCGATATAAGAGAAGTTCACGTCATAGAACTCCATACCGCCGATTTTCTTTAACTGTTCTTTGACTCGTCGACGCATCTCAAGAGCGAACACGAGGACTTCTTCAATCTCGTCCTTTGTGAACTCTCCGTTCGGGTAGAGCAACTTAGTAAACCCTGACACGATTTTGCGTACAGCAATAACATCACGCTGATTCAAGTTCGTGCCGAAGCGGAAGTAGCGGTCGCAAGCATCTCCGAACGGCTCTTTGCGCATCTCACGCATAAACTCGGCAAGGTAGTCGGTGATAAAGCCATAATCATTTGTGAATGATTCAGGTCTGTATTTCGGAATCTCCCATCCCGGCACATAACAGTGCATACGGTCGAGGAACGCCGTGTCATACGCCATCGCTTCGGGGAATGGGTCAAAGAGGTGCGAAGTCTTCAGCAGAACTTCGACGCTCTGATTGATATTGCCCACGAATGCCATCGAAGCCGAAGCCGCTTTTTCCTCTTTTCCGCGGGCGAAAGAACCGGACGCCATATAGTCCTTCATAATTTGAACGCCGTCTTTGTCTTTAAAGGTGATGCCCGCCACCTCGTCGAACGCCACACAGTCCCAAAGCCCAACAAGCCCGACTTGTTTACTCGACATATTGTAGAAGAGATTTGCGACCGTGGTTTGCCCGCCGGACACAAGTATGCTGTTTGGTGATATTTCTTTATATAAGTGAGATTTACCCGTAGAACGCGGACCCAGTTCGCAGAGATTGAAGTTATTCTCAATAAGCGGGAGCATACGGGCAAGTTGAAGCCACTTCTCGCGTTCGGTGAAATGGTCTGCTTCGATGCCCGTAGAGCGCAGGAGAATTGTTATCCATTCGGGCGACGGTCACGCTATTGCGTCCTACGACATTCAATACAGCGATTCGAGCAACAACTCCACGTGGGGCAGTTGGACTACGCTCAAAAATGTCGTCACCACGGCGACAAGCGGGTCAACTTCCGTATCGCCGCCGACAACGAGAGGGTATTACAGGCGGTTCCGTGTTCGTGCTGTGTCGGCTCTGGGCGAGAGTTACTATTCGCCGTGGAAAACATCGACCAACTCTGTCCGCAAAAACACCGCTCCTGTCGCACCGACTTCGGCGACGGCAAGTCCCACGGTCTATTCCACCGAGGACATCACCCTCTCGTGGTCTGGGGCTTCGGCGGGAACGGGTACAATCAACGGCTACCAGATAGCTTCCCGAACCTCGACGGATAATACAACGTGGAGCGCGTGGACTGTTCTTGCCAAAACAACCTCGTCATCTTCAAGCGGGACGTACACGCCGACAGTATCACGCACCAACGGCGTGTATACCCAGTTCGGCATTTGGACGATTGACAGTTTTGGCATCTATTCGGCGGAGCGGATTTCAAACTCCATCCTCTGCACGGTTTCTGCTTGCGGTGCGCCGACGAATGCGTCATTAACGCCGCTCATTGTTGAAAGCACGGCTATGCTCTCGTGGAGCGGGGCTTCGGGCGGTTCGGGCAACGCGATTGTCGGCTACGACATTCAGTACAGCGACGGCGCACCCGGCGGCACTTGGGGTTCGTGGGCGACTTACACGACGCTCACCACAACGGCGACGAGCGCATCGCTCTCGGTTTCACCGCCAACTACTCGCGGCTACTATCGTCGATTCAGACTTCGCACAAAAGGCGCAGCGGGTGCAAACTATTACAGCAGTTGGATAACCTCGCCCTCTATCCGCAAGAACACGCTGCCGACCGCTCCGACCGCGTTTGCCGTGTCGCCCACGGTTTATCAGTCGGGATATATCACGCTGAACTGGTCGGGAGCGGCGGCGGGAACGAGCGCGATAAAGCAGTATGTTATTCAGCAGCAAACTTCGAGCGACAATGTCAACTGGGGTTCGTGGACTCTGACCGACACAGTTGTGACCTCGCAGGGGAGCGGAACGCTCTCGGTTTTGCCGCCGTCATCGTGGACGTATTTGCGTTATCGTATTTCCGTCACCGATACTCTCGGTGCGGTTTCGGATTACGCTGTCAGCGGGAGCGTCCGCAAGAACACCGCTCCTCTCACGCCGTCGCTTGCCGCACCCAAAGCAGGCTTTATGAAGATAATGTTGCAGGCAAAGTGAGCGATGAGCGATTTTTCAAAATGTCAGCTGAATACGAACTTGAGCAATCTACTCTCGTCAAGGAAATTGCGGAACTTGAAATATTCCTGCAAGAGCAGCGTGAACGTGCGGTCAGCACCGACAGTTTTTTGAAGCTTGTGAGGAAGTACACGGACATCAAGGAGCTTGACGCAGAAATTCTGCGGACGTTCATTGAGAGGGTCGTTATCCACCAAAAGGCAAAAAACGAGGACGGCAAGCGAACACAGCAAGTAGACATCTACTATAATTTTATCGGCAAAATGTAATCGGCACAGCGGTTAGGCTGTGCCGATTATTTTTTCGATAAGGAAAATCCCTATCTAACGCCCCCAAAGAGGAAGACTTTTTTTCAGATAAGTTTAAAAATTTCTGCATTCTGCATTATTATTTCTTATTTAAAATTACCTCAAATCCCAACAATCGAAATTTTATCAAACGCAAGATTTGTCTGCGTTTTTACAACATCTTTTATTACAAGCGTGCTGCTGCTTGCCATCTCGCTTTTTATAACAACCACGCTGCATCCGTCATCCGAAATAAAACACATACACTCCGAAAAGCCCTTTGCTTTAAGCACGTTTTCTATGTTTGACTGCTTTGCAAAAATGCCCGAAATTTTAGCACTTTGCTCAATTGCATCTTCCTTTGCATCCTCGTCCGATTCGGCTAAGGACAGGACGTTTTTGGCAATCTCTAAAACTTTGTCTTGCGTTTGGTTACGCTCGGTGCGGGCTTTTGCAAAATATTCTGCCTGCTCTTTTGTAAGGTTGCCTGTATTAGTAACTACCGTATCGGGGCTGGCAACTACGCTTTGGTTAACATACTGTGCTTTGCCTAGCTCTTTGGTTTGGTCCAGCGGGTTTTGTGCCGTTGTGCCGGCAAACTGCCAGTTTAAATAAACTGCTGCACCCAACGCCAAAATAAGGCAGGATAATACAACGTGAGTTTTTTTGAATTGTTTCATTTTTGTTTACCTCTCTCTTTTTTAAGAAATTCTTATGTTTTATTTTTAAAATTTGCAGCAAATTAAGCCGCAAGCTTGGTTACACAAACTTTGTTAGAGCTTATATTCAGCCCCTTCGTTACGGCATCTATAACCCGTGCCGATACGATGGGATTTGAAGCACCGTCGCACACCACAACAACACCACGCACCTTTGGGGCAATTTCTTTAGTTTGAATGTCTTTGTTCTCCAAATAGACCGTTTCGGAGGAATCCTCCATCGTTACAAAAACCTTGGCACGCCCAACACCCTCGATGCTTTGGGCAACCTCAACCAAATCTGCTTCAATTTGCTGCCCATAATCGGCTGACGCAACAGCGGCTTTTGCTTTTTCTTCGTCCTCTTGCCCGCCGCTGCCCGGCAAACCAATACTGCTTATAAAAATTATTACTATGCCAATCATCCCCGCAATGGCGGCAATTTGCACAACCTTTTTGTTTTGCAAAATGTTTTTTAGGCTTAGGTTAGTTTTTTGCTTTTCCATAGTTTTGTTTTTCTCCGTTATTTTACGTTGTTAATCTTTTTTATATCACTCGGCGACCACTTGAGGAGTAACCGCCAGATTGTCTTTGGTTATTTGCACTATTTTGGGGGCAAGTTCAGACAAGCCCTTTTTTATATATATATTAACCTCTTCAATTTTTATGCCCGAAGTTGCATCGTTTTTCAGCTTTAGTTTAATATCGGTTACTTCTATGCCCTGTTGCAAGAGTAAATTATGCAAGGTTAGGGTTAAATTATCGGCAGTTTGTTTTAAAACCTGCTCTTGCAAAAATTCGTCGCCGTTTTGCTGAGTAGTTTGGGAATCAAACCAGCCCTCAGCCTCGTTTTTGAACTCGCCCACTGCCGAACTGACAGCAAACAGCAAGGTGCAAATTAAAAATACGCCCACAACCAAGTTGAAGATTTTTTGCATACTGCCGCCGGGTTTTATTACATTTAGTATAGAAGCTGCCACGGCACAAACGCAAATTATTGCCGCCGCTGAAGAAATCGCACTCATTGTGTGCCACCCCCCGCCATTACCGTTATTGCAGTAGAAATAATAAACACCGCCGCAATTGCGAATATTATTGCCAAGAGTGTGCTTAGCACGGTACAAACTGCATCAAGCAGCTTTAGCGGCTCGCCGAAGTTTAAAACATCGCCGATGCCTTTGGTTAAGTTGATAGTTACCAAAAATATTACACACTGTATAATCACAGGCAAAAACATAATAGCAACCGAAAAGATTGAAACAACGCCCAACCCCGATTTTACCAATGCTACGCCGCCCTGCACCGTTTGATAAGCCTCTGAAAGCGACGAACCCACCAACGGCACAAAAGAAGAAATCGAGAACTTCGCAACCCGAGAAGACACACTATCTGCCGAACCTGTTATCATAGATTTTAGCGACAGCACGCCTGTAAAAATCGTCATTAAAAAGCAAATGCACCATTTGATTATTTTGCCCAAACGGTTTGTTAATCCGCCTATATTTACTGCCGGTGCAGCGGCACTTACAACACTCAGCCCCAAAAAAATATTAAGCATGGGTGTAATAACTTTTGCAGCAAGCTGGCTGACACCTTGGCAAACTGCCATCATCATTGTATAATAGCTGCCGCCCGACATTGCCCTGCCCGCACTTATCATCAAAACCGCCATAACGGGCACTAAAATAAGCATAAAATTTGCGGCGTTAACTATTGCCCCTGCTGCTAATGTTATTAGGTTTGCAATTGGCACAACAAGTGTGCAGGTTATGGCTAAGGTTATTACAATGTTCAAGGTTTCGGCATGTGCGGTGTTGCCCAAAGAATCTTTAAACCCCGCAAAAACAGAATAGAGCAGCATTATTGCAATTATAGAAATTGAGGTTTTCATCGGAACATCCGCCTGTGCGGCTGCTTG
>JAISII010000057.1 GCA_031262125.1 Oscillospiraceae bacterium
AGTGCTTGCTTAACGTCTTCAAAACGCTCTTCGTTAATAATAGCTTCTATTTTAATCATAGTTTAAAGACCCCTTTCTGATTAATCTAACCCGTTAAAGGCGGGGTATGCGGTTTCGCCGTGGTCGGTTATGTCTAAGCCGATTTTTTCTTCACGTTCGCTTGCCCTGAGTTTTGTGAACAGTCTTACAATGCCGGCTGCAATAAGTGTGCCTACAACAGCAAACACAAGGGTAATACCGATAGATTCAATCTGTGCAATGAAAGTTGTTGCATCGCCGAAAATCAAACCGTCGTGACCTTCTGGGTTAAGCTCTTTTGTGCAGAACAAACCTGTCATAATGCCGCCGTAGATACCGCCAACGCCGTGGCAACCAAATGCATCCAATGTGTCGTCGTAGCCGAACTTTTTCTTTAACACAGCAATTGCAAAGTAGCAAACCGGGCTTACAAGCAAGCCGATAATCATCGACGCCCAAAGCGGAACAAACGCAGCACCGGGTGTGATAGCAACCAAACCTACAACCATACCTGTTGCAGCACCAACCAAAGTTGGTTTTTTTCCTACAAACCAGTCTATCATAATCCAGCTGAACAAAGCACAAGCCGACGAGATAGCTGTTGTTGCAAATGCGTGTACCGCAACATCGTTAGCTGCAACAGCCGAACCGGCATTAAAGCCGAACCAACCGAACAGAAGCAGTGCAGCACCCAAAAGAATAAAGGGGATGTTGTGCGGACGGTGTTCGATTTTTGATTTGCGTTTGCCAAGCAGCAAGCACAATACAAGCCCTGTAACACCCGAGCTGATGTGTACTACGTTACCGCCGGCAAAGTCGATAGCACCTAAGAATGCAAACAAGCCGCCGCCCCATGCCATATGAGCAAGTGGGTAATAAACTAAAACTAACCAAATGGGAATAAAAATTGCCAATGCTTTAAAACGCATTTTGCCAACAACCGAACCGGAAATAATAGCGGTTGTAATAATGCCGAACATCATCTGGAACATCGCAAACAGCAAACCGTCGGTGCCTAAAACACCATCCATATTGCCAAAGCCCTGCACTCCGTTAAGGAAGAAGAACTCTTGCCCACCAATTATGCCGCCCGGGGTGTTGCCGCCAAAAGCGAGTGCAAAACCAAACAGAACCCACATAATCGTTGCAATGCCCATACAATAAATAGACATCATCATTGTGCTTATGGCATTTTTACGGGGTACAAACCCTCCGTAAAAAAACGCCAACGCCGGTGTCATAAGTAAAACCAAAGCCGAACAGATAATCATAAATCCAATATCGCCGCTCAAAATAATCACTCCTTAAAATCATCCGCATTGAACCCTACTATGTGCACTTAGCAGAATTCAACACTTACAATAATATTATACCGATGCGTTGTTTGAAATATGTCGGTTTTTAATTTTTAAAAAATGTTTTTAAAAATTTTTACCGTTTGTTAAAGCAAATCTTACGCTTTAACACTTATTTTTTCAAACAACTTGCGGTATATAACAAAAAGGCGTTCGGAAATAATCCGAACACCTTTGTTCGAAGGTATTGTAACACACTAAAATACAAATGTCAACACCTTTTTTAAACTTTTTACAAGTTTATTTTAATTTTATGCATATATTATTGAAATTGTTACAATTTATATGCCAAATTAGTCAAATTTATGCAAGGCAGAGTGCAATAACTTGCATTTTAACAAATTCTCGGCAAACCTTCGCCCATTAGCGGACGCAAAATGCGTGTTCCGCCAATTCTTGTTTTTAGCACCGGCTTTTTAACATTGCCGACTTGCCCGATTATTGCGGCGTTTTGCCCGTATTTGCAGGCTTTTATTATTTTTAAAGCTGCCTCTGCACTGCTTTGCGGCACAAAAACAAGCATATTGCCCTCGTTGCCCATATGCAAAATATCAAGCCCTAAAATTTGTGCAAAGCTTGCCACCTGCGGCAAAACGGGCAGTTTGGCTTCCTCAATTTCGGCAGCGTATGGTGTGTTCTCAAAAATCTCGCACAAAACGGTTGCCAGCCCGCCACGGGTAATATCCCTCATAGCGTGCAGATGCACACCGCTGCACTGTAAGCTTTGCACTATTTCGCACAATGGCGCTGCATCGGATGCTATATTGTTGCTAAAACCCATCCTTGCACTTTGAATTGTTGCATGGTGGGTGCCCAAACAGCCCGTTACAATTATGGCATCGCCAAGGGTTATGTTTTCCAATTGAAGCGGTTCGAAATCAAACCGCCCAATGCCGGAGGTATTTATAAAAATGTTGCTTTGCGGGTTTTGTGCTGAGTTTGCAGCCGTACTACTGCCGTTTTGCGGCGGTTCTATAACTTTGGTATCGCCTGTTACTATTTGCACGCTTGCTTCTTTGGCGGTTTGTGCCATCGAGTCTGCAATTACCTCAAGCTTTGCAACGTCAAACCCGGCTTGAATAATAAACCCACAGCTTAGTGCAATCGGAGTTGCTCCTGTAGTCAGCAAATCGTTAATTGTGCCGCATACGGCAAGCCTACCAATATCGCCCCCGTTAAAAAACAGCGGCTCAACCACAAAAGAGTCGGTGGTGAATGCAAGCTTATTGCCGCCCTGCACTATTGCGGCATCGGGCATATTTTGTGTTTTGCCGTTATAAAAATGCTTTGCAAAAATGCTTTCTATCAGCCGTTTTGTTTCAACTCCGCCGCTGCCCTGTGCCAAGGTTATTTTTTCGCTCACTCTCACCCACCCTTTCTATATATTATATATAAGCGTTACACGCACCTTCAGCACTAACCATAAAAATATAAACTAATTTATATTTTAAAAAGAAATAAAAGAATAAGAATTGCGTGCTCCCTCTTGCGAAATCATACATGGTCCGAAATCATAAAAAATAAATTTATTTATTTTTAAAAAAATTAAAAAGCATAAGCGTTACACGCACCTTCAACACTAACCATGCAGGGACCTACAGGTGTTGACGGTGTGCATTTTGTTCCAAACAAACCGCATTGCGGCGGTGCAATTCTGCCTGTAATAACCTCGCTGCAACGGCAACCGTTTGTATGTTCTTCTTCGCTGCAAGTTCCTGCCGTATACGAGCCGCAGTCGTAATCTGCAAATTCGGGCTTTAAATACAATCCCGAGTTCTCGACCAAGCCTATCCCCCGCCAAACGGCATCGCCTTTTGCAAAATATTTCTCGGTTAGTGCATTTGCCTTTACTTGCGGCTTGGCGTTAACCGCACTTTTATATATGTTAAAAAAGCCGTGCTTTTGCTGTTCTATCTGCTGTGCAAGCACAAAAATTGCCGCTGTAATTTGCTGCGGGTCAAAACCTGCTACAACGCAAGGCTTGCGGTGTTTTTTTGCAATATGCCTAAAGGGCTGCTCGCCTGTTATTACCGCAACATTGCCGGGGCATAAAAAACCGTCTATTTCGGCTTCGGCGGCAACAATATCTAAAATTGGGGGCATTGTTTTTAGTGCGGTTAAAAATTTTATGTTTTTAATGTTTTGCCTAATAACTTCGTCTGCCAGCAGTGCAAAAACCGGTGCGGTTGTTTCAAAACCCACGGCGGCTACAACAAAGGTTGTGCTTGGCTCTTGTGCGGCTTTTTGCAAAACCTCCAACGGGGTGTAAAAATATTCTGCCCGCCCGCCAATGGCTTTTGCCCCGGCAAGCGACATTTGCGTCCCCTGCACTTTCAGCATATCGCCAAAGCTTAAAACACAGCAGCTTGGGGTTAGTGCAAGCTGCACCAAGCGGTTAATATAGCTTTGGTTTGTAACGCATACCGGGCAGCCGGGGCCCGAGATTAGCTGTATGTTCCCGCCCAACAAAGCCGGTATGCCGCTTTGCATAATAACCGAAGTGTGCGTGCCGCAAACCTCCATAATTTTTATCTGTGTGCTGTAATTTTTAAAATATTGTGCGGTTTTGGGTACAATTTTGCTCATAGGCCGCCCCCGTCGGAGGAGTTCAATTCAGCTTGCCCCTCTGCAAATCCCTCAAAAATTTCAGCATACAGCTCCTCAATCTCGGCTGCTGCTGATGAATCAAGCACCTGCAACACGCAACCTGCATGCACCAGCACAAAATCGCCGGTTTTAACGTCTGCCAAAGCTATGTTAACGGTAATTTCGTTCCCGTTTTTTTCGGCTATGGCACTGTTGTTGCTAAGAATTTTTTTAATTTTCATCGGTACTGCAACGCACATTGCACAGCCCTCCGCTTTAGTTTTTATTGTAAAATTTGCTGTATATATACGCCTGCCCAAGGGCAATTCCGCCGTCGTTTGGAGGTGTTTGCTCGTTAATATAAACCGCAAAGCCTGCGTTTTTCAGCTCTTTTTCTGCCAGAGTTGTTAGCAAACAGTTTTGGAACACCCCGCCCGAGAGTGCAACAGCCGAGGATTCAACCCCGTTTTTTGTCGCCTGTTTTTGCCGTATTAAACTGCAAATTTGTGCAACAGTTTGTGCCAAGCAACTGTGCAAACCCAACGCCAGTGCATACTTTCGGTTTGCTGTTTTTGCATTTGCACAACATTGCAGCAGCTTTTGTGGCGAAAAAATAAGCTCTTCGCCCTCGGTGTTTATCGTAAACAAATCCTCCGCCGGGGCAATGGTTTTTTGCAAGGCGGCTTCTGCAAACTGCTGCAAAAGCACTGCACATTCGCCCTCGTAGGAATTATAATCGCACAAACCAAGCAAGGCACACACTGCATCAAACAGCCGCCCAATACTTGAGGAAGCAACTGTTAATCCGCCTTTTTTTGCCGCACAAACAATTTTATTCTCTTCATTAAAATTTTCGCCTAAGTCTATGCCGTAATTTTGGCACATAAACGCCGCCGCAAGCTTTGCATTTTTGGAAGAAGCATCGTTTGCCAAAATGGGCGAATACTCTAAATGGGCTGTGTGGGTAATCTCGTTTTGTGCAAATGCAAAAAATTCTCCACCCCACACTGTGCCGTCGTCGCCGTAGCCAACACCGTCAAACGCCGCACCAATAACAGGGGTGTTTGCAAGACTATGTTCGCAAATTACCGAGGCTATGTGAGCAATATGGTGCTGCACAAAAAACGGCGGTTCTGTGTTGTTTTGCTGTGCCGCTTTTGCCGCAAATTCGCTTGATAAATAACTCGGATGTTTGTCGGCAACATACGCTTTTGGGGTAACATCCAGCAAATTGCACAGTGTGGTTTTGCATTCGGCATAACGCTCAAAAGTGTTGTAATCCGTCAAATCGCCGATGTAAGGACTAAGGTAGGCATAACCGTTTTTGCACAGGCAAAAAGCCGATTTTAAATCGCTGCCGGCGGCAAAAAACTCACCGCAAATCTGTGCAACGGGCAACGGTGCAAAGCCCCTTGCCCTGCGGATTAGCTGTTGCTTCCCCAAAACAATTTGCAGCACCGAATCATCACAGGGCCCTTCAATTTTGCGGTTTGTATAAAGCACCCCGTCTATATAATCGGCGTTTTCGGCTGCAAAATTTTGAGCTTGTTCGTCCTCAAAAATAATTGGACTATCGCAAAAATTTGCACTGGTCAGCACTAAGCTGCCCGTTTGCTCCAAAAGCAACTCCTGCAACGGTGCATAGGGCAAAAAAGCCCCGCAGCGTGTGCTGTTGCAAACAACTTCTTTTGGTATGGTGCTAACGCCGCTGCTGTTCATTTTTAACAGCACTATGGGTGCTTGCTGCGATTTTAAAGCTGTTTGCTCCTCTTTATTAACATTGCAAAGCTGCTTAACATTATCAATATTTTTAAACATAACCGCAAAGGGCTTTTTATCTCGCTTTTTAATTAAGCGGATTTTTTTTGCCGCATTTGCATTAAAGGCAGAGCATGCAATATGGTACCCGCCAATGCCTTTAACCAGCACAACGCCGCCGTTGTTTATTATTTTTACAGCTGAATTAAATGCGTTATCGCCCTCAAGAATATTTTCAGAACCATCCGCTTGTGCAAAAAACAGCTTTGGTCCGCAGCTTTTGCAAGACACTGTTTCGGCAATATAGCGGCGGTTTTGCTTGTCGTCATATTCATCCGCACATTGCTGGCAAAGCTCAAACTCGTGCATTGTTGTGCTTTGCCTGTCGTAGGGCAGTGCGTTAATTATAGAATAGCGGGGGCCGCACTGGGTGCAGGTGTTAAACCAATAACCATACCGCCTGTTGGTTTTATTGCAAAGCTCCGCCCTGCATTCGTCGCATAACGCAATGTCGGGCGGAATCAGCTTAAAATTATTCTCTGTTTGGCTCTGTTTAACCTCAAAACCATTATAAATTTTTGATGCTTGCACCGCCTTTTTAACCGAAAAGTTAAAAACTTGGGCTTTAGGAATATACTTTTTGTATTTTTTTAATTCTTGCAAAAAGTTTTCTAAATTGCTAACATCTCCTGCGGCAACAACCTCTACCAAACCACCGCAATTGCAAACATAGCCGCAAACGCCGCAAAGGTCGGCAGCCCGCTTAACAAAAGGTCTAAAACCGACGCCCTGCACTATGCCGACGGCAGTTATTTGCCATTCATAATTTTTGTTACACATTCATAAACCTCTGCAACGCCGCTGCCGTTTTTGGTGCAAACTTTTATAATCGGTGCGTTTTTATTTAGCAACCGCACGCCTTTT
>JAISII010000089.1 GCA_031262125.1 Oscillospiraceae bacterium
ACTTTTTTTTCTCGGCAAATTTTGCCTATCTCGGCAATCGGCTGAATTGTGCCGATTTCGTTATTCGCATACATAATTGTAACCAGTGCGGTGTTTTCGGTTATGGCGTCGGCAACGTCCTGCGGTTTTACAAGCCCATTTTCATAAACATCAAGATATGTTACGGTAAAGCCCTGTTTTTCTAAGGCTTGGCATGGGTGCAACACGGCATGATGCTCAAATTTGCTGGTTATAATATGGGTTTTGCCCTTTTTCTTTTGTGCGGCGGCAACGCCCTTAATCGCCCAGTTGTCCGACTCCGAACCGCCGGAGGTAAAGTACACTTCGGCAGGGCTTGCAGCACCAATCAGGCGTGCCACGGTTTCTCGTGCATCGTCTACAATTCGGCGTGCTTGTGCACCGGTTTTATAAATACTGGACGGGTTGCCGTATGCGGTGGCATAAACCTCGTTCATTTTTGCCAATACTTTTGGATGAACAGCCGTTGTGGCTGCATTGTCTGCATAAACTTGCATTTTTGTGCCTCTTCTAAATAAAATAAAAAAACTAAAACTTCAAACTTTCGGCGACAGCCAACCTATCGCATCTCTCATTTTCGGGGTGCCCATTGTGCCCCCGCACCCAGTTAACTTGCACCGTGTGCACTTCGCACAAATGCAAAAGCTCTTCCCACAAATCGGGGTTTAGTGCCTTTTCTTTCTTGTTACGCATCCAGTTGTTTTGCTGCCAGCGTTTTGCCCAGCCCTGTGTTAGTGCGTTGCAAATGTACTGAGAATCGGAATAAAGTGCAACATCACAAGGCTCTTTTAGTGCTTTTAGGGCATTAATAATCGCCATAAGCTCCATGCGGTTGTTGGTGGTGGGGTTTTCGCCGCCGCTTAGTTCTCGCTCAACGCCGTTATAACGCAAAATTGCACCCCAACCGCCCGGTCCGGGGTTGCCCTTGCACGCACCGTCCGAAAATATTTCTACCGATTTCATAATATTTTAAAACCCTGAACCTTTGCAGTAATATTTATAACTAACGCCAAAACTGTTATTGCGTACATATTAATATACACCAAAATTCTTATAAATGCAAGAGTTTGCAAAGCGGTTTTTATAAACAGATAATTAATATCTGAATTTTAAAGAGTTTTTATGACTTTTTGCTATTGAAAAATTGTTGATTTTAAGATTTATGAAATATTTTTGACTTGACACCAATATAAATAAAGGGTACAATAAGCATAATTATTAAAAGGGAAATTATGTCTGCCGGTACGGTGGCGGGCATTTATATAGCTTTAATCAATTAGTAAAAAATTTATTTAAATTATGGAGGACTATTTAGTGAGCGAAACAAAAAGAGAGGCTCAGCATCAGCAAAAGCAAATTTACAGGGGCAAAAAACCCATTAAAATCGGCTTGCCGGGTTTGGCAGGCAAGAAGGATGAAAATAACAGGCAAACACAACAAAACAGCACAAATCAAGCCAACAGGCAGCAGGGGCAGGCTAAAAATAACCAACCCGCACGCCAAAACCAACAAAACAGAACAAGCAGCAACGGCAATGCCGCTGCAAACAATAATGCTAACAAATTCGCACAAAACCGTAATTTTAGCAGCAGCTATAAAAAGCAAAATCAAAGCAAAAAGCAAACTCAAAATAACGAAGTACCCGTTAAAATTTCTTTTTTGGGTGGGCTTAACGAAATTGGTAAAAACATAACCTTGTTTGAGTGCAATGACGAAATTTTAATTTTAGATTGCGGAATGGCGTTCCCCGACGGCGAAATGCTGGGCGTAGACTTGGTTATTCCCGATTTTACTTATGTTGAGCAAAACAAAGACAAAATTAAGGGGCTTGTAATAACCCACGCACACGAGGACCATATCGGGAGTATTCCGTATTTGCTGGGCAGGGTTAATGTTCCCGTTTACGGCACCGAGCTGACAATTGGTTTGCTGCACAACAAACTGCGTGAGTTTAATTTGCATAATTCGGCAAAACTTAATGTGGTTGAACCCGGCAAAACTGTTGATTTAGGCGTTTTTAAAGCCGAATTTATTACAGTAAATCATTCTATACCCGGGGCGGTTGCAATTGCTTTGCATACGCCGGCAGGGCTTATTGTGCATACGGGCGATTTTAAAATTGACTTTACCCCGCAAAGCGGCAATGTTATAGATTTGGCAAGGTTTGCAACACTGGGGCAAGAAAAAGTTCTTGCGTTAATGGCAGACAGCACAAACGCCGAACGCAGCGGCTATACCTCAAGCGAGGCAAAAGTAGGGCAAAGCTTAGATTTGCTTTTTAACAATGCTAAAAACGACCGTATTATAATTGCTTCGTTCGCATCCAACATCAGCCGTGTGCAGCAAATTATTAACTGTGCCGCAAAGCATGGCCGCAAGGTGGCGTACTCGGGTCGTAGCATGATAAACTATATGGGCGTTGCCAAAGAGCTTGGCTATTTGGATGTGCCCGATAATGTAATAATTGACCTTGATATGCTTAACAAATACCCGCCCGAACAGGTCGTGCTTGTTACAACGGGCAGCCAAGGCGAGCCTATGTCGGCACTGTCCCGTATGGCATATTCGGACCATCGCAAGGTTAATGTCGGCCCCGGAGATTTAATTATAATTTCGGCAAACCCAATCCCGGGCAACGAGCGTACCGTAGGCAATGTTGTTGACGAACTGCTAAAAAAAGGCTGCAAGGTTATTTATGAGTCGATGTACGAAGTACACGTTTCGGGGCATGCATGCCGAGAAGAGCTTAAAATAATACAAAGCCTTGTTAAACCAAAGTTTTTTATACCCGTACACGGCGAGCAAAAGCATTTGCGTAAGCATGCACAGCTTGCATTAGATATGGGAATTCCCAAAGAAAACATTTTTATCGGCGATGTAGGCAGCAGCATAGAGTTGCGTCAAAACTCGATTAAAGAAGTTGCCAAGGTGCACGCAGGCAAGGTTTTTGTTGACGGCTTGGGCGTTGGCGACGTTGGAAGTATTGTTTTGCGAGACCGCAAGCATTTGGGGCAAGACGGCTTGATTATAATTGTTGCCTCGCTTGATGTTTATGACGGGCACGTTGTAAGCGGTCCCGATATTGTATCACGTGGGTTTGTATATGTGCGGGAGAGCGAAGGCTTGCTGGACGAAATTAAAGCACTGGCACTGCAAATTATGGAAGGCTTTGCCGACAAAAAAGTACACGACTGGATTTTGATTAAAAACAAAATAAAGGACGACGTGGCAAAATTGATTACTCAAAGAACACGCCGCAGTCCTATGATTCTGCCTATATTAATGGAGGTATAGTCTTTGCCTTTGGAAATTTATTACGCCGCAATTGCTTTGGGCATTGGCTTAATTTTGCTTGCCGCAGCTTTGTTTTTTGGGCTGCGTTCCCGCAAGCACATTGCAAAAGCGGTCAAGCATGCACTCAAACGCATTGCCGGGGTAGACGAGCAATATCTTGATATGATGAAGCTGCCCGTTATGGTTTTGGGCGAAAATTATGAGGTTGCTTGGTACAACGATGTACTAAAACAGGCTTTTGGGTTGGAGCAGGACTTTTACGGTCAGGCATCCGATAAGTTTTTGTGCGGGCAATCGGTGGTTAAAATTATTACGTCGGCAGGCACAAATGTTAAGTATAAAGGGCGGCAATACACGGTTTACGGCAACGCTGTAAAGGGCGGGGCTGTGCTGTATTTTATTGACGACACCGAGTACAAAAAAGCCGAAGAAGAATACCGATTTTCGCTGCCCACGGTTGCTATGATTGTTTTGGACAACCGTGAGGATTTTATTTCGGACAACGAGGACGAAAGCTTGCAAATTTTCGGTATGGTAGAGGCGGCATTGCAAAGCTGGGCTGCCGAGTACCATGCGCTTTATAAGCGTATTACCGGCAGCCGCTATATGGTGGTTTTTCAGGAACGTGATGTTTATAATTTGGTAGATACTAAATTTAAAATTCTTGATAAAATCCGAGAGATTAAGTTCAACGGACGTGCGGCAACCATCTCGGTAGGTGTTGGCAGGGGTTGCCCCGATATTGCCGAGAGTGAGCAAAATGCTCGCCGTGCTTTGGATATGGCGTTGGGAAGGGGCGGCGACCAAGTTGCCGTGGTAGAAAACGAAAAATATGTCTTCTTTGGCGGGGTAGAGCGAGCTGTAGAAAAACGCAGCCGTGTAAAAACCCGTGTTATTGCCGAAACCTTGCAAAAAGCAATCGAACAAAGCGACAGAGTTATTTTAATGGGTCATAAGTTCTCGGATTTTGACTGCCTTGGAGCGTGCATTGGGCTGTATGGTGCGGTTAACAAAACCTTTCACAAGCCCTGCGGCATAATTGCCGACCCCGAGCGTTCGCTTGCCCGCCCGCTTATAGAAAAATATTCTTTAGAGTGCGGCAAAGGCGTGTTTGTTAACGAATCTGCAGTCTTCCCCGAAATTACACCCCGCACGCTTTTAATTATTGTAGATACGCATTCGCCCGGTTTTTTAGAGAGCGAAAATGTTTATAAAAAATGCAAAAACATAGTTGTAATCGACCATCACCGCAAGGTGGTTAACTACATAAAAAATGCACTTGTGTTTTATCACGAGCCATATTGCTCCTCGGCGTCCGAAATGGTAACCGAACTGCTGAGCTATATTGCCGATAAAACGGTAGAAAAGCCCGAAGCCGATGCTTTGCTTTGCGGCATTATGCTCGACACGAAAAATTTTGTTATTAAAACAGGTGTAAGAACATTTGAAGCCGCAACCTACCTAAAACAAAAGGGAGCCGACACGGTTGATGCCAAAGCTCTTTTTGCCGACGATATGGAAACATATAAGCAAAAATTCCGCTTGGCAAGTGTTGCCGAAAACTACAACGGCTGTGCAATTACCGTGTGCGAAACACCAATGAAAAACGCCCGTGTAATAGCGGCACAAACCGCCGATTCGCTGCTGTCGCTTGCAGGAATAAACGCAAGCTTTGTAGTATTTGTTACCGAAGATAAAATGGTGAACATTTCGGCACGCAGCTACGGCAAAATGAATGTGCAGGTTTTAATGGAAGCTTTGGGCGGCGGCGGGCATCAATCAATGGCGGCGGCTCAATTTACGGATTTAAATCCTATGCAAGCTAAAGAAAAATTGCTTGAGGTTATTGCCGGTAGTTTGGTTAAGTAGAGAAAGAGTTTTTTTAAAAAAAGAATTTTTTAAAAAGACGGCACAATTTAATGATGTTACACCTTTGCAAGCCAAAGAAAAGTTGCTTGAGGTTATCGCCGGTAGTTTGGTTAAGTAGAGAAAAGTTTTTTTTAAAAAAAGAAATTTTTTAAAAGACGGCTCAATTTACGGATATAAATCCAATACAAGCCAAAGAAAGCTGCTTGAAGTTATAGCGGGTAGTTTGGTTAAGTAGAGCAAGAGTTTTTAAAAAAAATATAAGTTTAAAGATAAACGATTTTGGATGGAAACAAGGAGGATTTGAAAATGAAAGTAATTTTATTGCAGGACGTTAAAGCCCTTGGAAAAAAAGGCGAGCTTGTAACTGCCGCCGACGGCTATGCACGCAACTTTTTGCTGCCCAAAAAGCTTGCAAAAGAGGCTAACGCCCAAGGTATGACCGAGCTTAAAAATGCAGCCGACAGCAAAAAATTTAAGGTAGACACCGCAGTGGCAGATGCACAAAAAGCCAAAGCAACCTTAGAGGGGCAGAATTTTAAAATTGCAGCAAAAGCAGGGCAAAAGGGCAGGCTGTTTGGCAGCATTACCGCAAAAGAGGTTGCAGACGAAATTAAAAACCGCCTTGGTGTTGATGTGGACAAGCGTAAAATAACCCTTAGTGCCGATATTAAAGCCTTGGGCGAATACACTGCCGAGGTTAAGCTGTACACGGGTATTTCGGCAAATTGCACGGTAGAAATTGTGGCGGCGGAATAAGCTTCAAGGAGCAAGATGCAAGAGGCAAGATGCAAGAAATAAGAACGAATTAAGAGTAAAAAAATGGACTATACAAACGATTTTAACGGGGCGTTGCCCTATGCACCCGAGGCCGAGCAGGCTGTTTTGGGTGCGATTATAATGGATGCCGAGTGTATGAACACCGTTTTGGAGATTTTGCCCAAAGCGGAGTATTTTCATATTTCGACCCACAGAATAATATACAAAGTTATGCTGAGTATGTTTGTAAACAGCCGCACTATTGATATTGTTACGATTATTGAAGCTTTGAAGGCAGAAAAAGACTTTGACGATGCCACAGGCAAAACGTACCTTTATCAGCTGGCTGAAAACTGCCCGGCAATTTCCAACGTGGCTAACTATGCATGGCTGGTGCGGGAAAAATACGAGGTTCGGCAGCTTATTCAGGTAAGCAAAGAGACTATTGACGAAGCCGGCGAGGGCAAGTATGAGCCGTCGGAGTTAATTGACAGTGCCGAGCAGAAAATTTATGATATTCGCAGCGGACGCAACACAAAAGGGTTGCGGCGTATTGACGAAATTATTATGCAAACCTACGACAGGCTGGATGCCTTGAACAGCGTTGAAAACAACGACTTAAAGCCAATACCCTCGGGCATAGGGTCGCTGGACCGTGTTATAACAGGGCTAAACCGCAGCGATATGCTGCTTATTGCGGCACGACCCGGCGTGGGCAAAACAAGCTTTGCCCTTAACATTGCAAAACATGTCGGGCTAAAAGCCCGCAAAAAAGTTGCCTTTTTCTCGTTAGAAATGACAAATGAGCAGTTGGTTGCCCGTTTGCTATCTACCGAGGCTTTGGTGCCAAGCACAAAGCTGCGTACGGGGCAACTGTCTGCCGAAGAATGGCAGCGTATTATTTCGGCGGGCGATGTTCTGTGCAAAACCGAAATTTACATAGACGATACACCGGGCATTACCGTGGCAGAGATGAAATCTAAGCTGCGGCGGCTAAAGGGCGTTGATGTTGTTGTGGTGGACTATTTGCAGCTTATGTCAAGCGGTCGGCGTAACGAAGGGCGAGTGCAGGAGATTTCGGAAATTACACGTAACATGAAGGTGCTTGCCAAAGAGCTTAATGTTTCGCTTATTATGCTGTCGCAGCTTTCTCGTGCAAGCGAACAGCGTGCCGAACATAGACCAATGCTTTCCGATTTGCGTGATTCGGGCTCGATTGAGCAGGATGCCGACATTGTGCTGTTTTTGTACCGAGAAGCAATGTACGACCGTGATGCTCACACCGAAAACCCAAATGCCGACCAAAACGACTGCGAAGTTATTATTGCAAAAAACCGCCACGGAGAAACCAATACCGTGCATTTGCACTGGACGGGCGAATATATGCGATTTACCGATATTGAAAAACGCTATGATAAACAAAGTTAAAACCACAATTGAGAAAAACAGCCTTTTAAAAAAAGGCGATACAATAATTGTTGCACTGTCCGGCGGGGCAGATTCGGTCTGTTTGCTGGATGTGCTGCTAAAGCTAAAGGACGAGCTTGACCTTAAAATTTGTGCAGCACACGTCAACCATTGCCTGCGGGGTGAGGAATCAGACGGCGACGAAAATTTTGTTCGCAGCTTGTGCAGCAGCCTTGACCTTGAGCTTTTTGTTAAAAAAGTTGATGTAAAAGCACTTGCCGAAGAAGAAAAAATCGGCTTAGAGCTGTGCGGCAGGAACGTCCGCTATGCTTTTTTTGAGGAGCTTGCAATTGCACACAACGCCAAAATTGCAACTGCACACAACGCCAACGATAACACCGAAACTTGTTTATTTAACCTTGTGCGGGGTTCGGGGCTTAAGGGTGTGTGCGGCATACCTTTGCAGAGGGGCTGCTTTGTCCGCCCGCTGCTTGCTGTAACACGAGCCGAGATTGAAAACCATTGCATCCAAAACAATCTTGAGTTTGTTACCGACAGCACAAATTTGCAAAACGACTATACTCGCAACAAAATCCGCAACACGGTGTTGCCGTTGTTGCGAGAGTTTAACCCTAATTTGGAGAACACCATAACCCGCTTTACAGGGCAAATGGGCGAGTTTAGTGCTTTTTTTGATTTTGCAGCATCAGCTGCATTAAAAAGTGCCGAGGTTGAATTTTCGGGCGGCACAGCCTATTGTCTTGACAAGCTTAACGCAATGCACCCAACCCTTTTGCAAAATGCGGTTAACTTAATCTACCGCAGCCTAACAGGTACAAGCCTTGAGGAAAAGCACGTCTTGCTCTGCTGCGAGGTTATTAAAAACCGCACTGGGGCAGTTAATTTGCCTGATTTTTACGATGCAAGGTGCTATAAAGACAAATTTTTTAAAATAGCAAAAGCAAAAAATACTGATTAATTATAAATTTGTGGATAGAAAAAGAAAAGGTAGGGCAATACAAATGACAAACGATATTTCTAAAGTGTTAATAAGCGAACAAGAACTTGACAATTTGGTTACAAAACTTGCAAATCAAATCAATTTGGATTATAATGGTAAAGAATTGGTGCTTATTGGGCTGCTAAAAGGCAGCGTTGTGTTTATGACAGACCTGATTCGCAAAATAAACCTGCCGTGTACAATAGATTTTATTTCGGTTTCCAGCTATGGCGATTCGACCGAAAGCACGGGGCGTGTTAAAATCAATTTCGACGTTTCGCAATCGGTTGCGGGCAAGCATGTTGTGATTGTAGAGGATATTATCGACAGCGGCAACACAATAAGCTATATGCTAAAATATTTTGACGGCAAGGGTGCCGAATCGGTTAAAATTTGCACATTGCTCGACAAACCCGACCGCCGTGTAGCCGATATTGAGGTTGATTATTCCGGCACGATAATTCCCGATGAGTTTGTTGTTGGCTATGGGCTGGATTACGCCGAAAAGTACCGCAATTTGCCATATGTAGGAATTTTGAACCCGAATGTATATTCTTAAAACAGAGTATATTATTAAAAGTTAAACAAATAATTATTTTAGAATTAAGTAAAGAAAAAGGAAACATTTAAAACAATGGATAATTTTAACAAAAAGAGCATTGGCAATGTTGTTGTTTTAGCTGTGGTTGCAATCATAATGATTAGTGCAGCCTTTTTTCTGTTCAGCCCCCGTGGCGGAGCGGAATACACTACAGCCGACATTAAATATTTGTTCGATAACGGGCAAGTTACCGCTTTTGAGCTTGACCACGGCAATGGCGACATAATTATTAACTATAAAGGCGAGCTGCCTGTTACCTATGACGGAGTAACAAAAACTCCGGCAACAACTTCGGCATCCGGTACAAAAGCCGACGATAAGGATAAGGTTAAAACCCTTAAATGGTCGGTTGCCGACCCCACGGCGTTTATGAAGTGGATCAGCGACGAAGGCTATGTGGACAAATATAATAAAGCTAATAATACCCTAATGGAATTTAACGACAAACGTGCAACCGATAATTCGTTTTGGGTTAATATGTTCCCGACAATTTTAATGATTGTGGCAACGGTTGTGCTGTTTTGGTTTTTGATGCGTAGGTTTAAAGATATGGGCTTGGGCGGCAAAGAAATGATGTTCGGCAAAGCCAAGGTTAAAAACACAAACGACGAAAAACGCAAAACCACTTTTAAAGATGTTGCCGGAGCAGACGAAGAAAAAGAAGATTTAGAAGAAATTGTAGAGTTCTTAAAATCTCCCGAGAAGTTCAATTCGCTGGGCGGACGCATACCAAAAGGTGTGCTTTTGGTGGGCCCCCCGGGTACGGGTAAAACATTGCTTGCCCGTGCAGTTGCAGGCGAGGCCGAAGTGCCGTTTTTCTCAATTTCGGGCTCGGACTTTGTAGAAATGTTTGTCGGCGTTGGTGCAAGCCGTGTGCGTGATTTGTTTGAGCAAGCTAAAAAGAACTCGCCCTGTATTATTTTTATTGACGAAATTGACGCAGTAGGCCGCCAAAGAGGCACAGGCTTGGGCGGCGGGCACGACGAGCGTGAGCAAACCCTTAACCAACTGCTTGTTGAGATGGACGGCTTTGGTGCTAACGAAGGCGTAATTATGATAGCCGCAACAAACCGCCCCGATATTTTAGACCCTGCATTGCTGCGACCCGGGCGTTTTGACAGGCAGATTGTTGTAAACTACCCCGATGCCAAAGGGCGTGAAGCCATTTTGCGTGTGCATTCTCGCAAAAAGCCGCTTGCCCCCGATGTTAAGCTTAAAACCATTGCAAAAACCACAGCCGGCTTTACGGGTGCCGATTTAGAAAACCTGCTTAACGAGGCTGCACTTTTGGCAGCACGCAAAAACAAAAAAGCAATTACAATGGAAGAAATCGAAGCCGCAACCATAAAAGTTGTTGTAGGCACCGAGAAAAAATCCAAAGTAATGAGCGATAAAGAAAAGAAGCTTACCGCATACCACGAGGCAGGGCATGCAATTGCCTTCCACGAGCTTGAAACGCAAGACCCCGTGCATCAGATTTCGATTATCCCGACAGGTATGGCGGGCGGCTATACAATGCCGTTGCCCACCGAGGATAAATCCTACCGCAGCCGTAACGAAATGCTGGACGAAATTGTTGTTTCGCTAAGCGGGCGTGTTGCCGAAGCCTTGGTTATGAACGACATTTCTACAGGTGCAAGCAACGATATTGAAAAAGCAACCGCCACAGCAAAGGCTATGGTTACAAAATACGGTATGACGGCAGAGCTGGGTACAATCAGCTACGGCGGCAACCAAAACGAAGTATTCATTGGGCGAGATATGGGGCAGGTTAAAGATTATTCGGAAGAAACAGCCGCAAAAATCGATAAGGTTGTTCTGGAAATCGTTAATAACTGCTACAAAAAGTCCGAAAGCATACTCAACGGCAACATCAGCAAGCTCCACGAGGTTGCAGCTTTCTTAATCAAGCACGAAAAGATGAGCCAAGACGAGTTTGAGGCTGTTATGGGCGGCACTTATGTTGAGCCGGTTGAAGAGCCGGAAGAAGAAATTAAGGAAGAAGCCGAGAACTGAAATTTTTAAATTTTAAAAATTATTTTTAAACAATGGCAAGAATAAAATCTCCTATATTGGGGGTTTTATTTTTTGTTTTTTTATGTTACAATATAGATTGAAATTTTTTAAGACAAATTTTACGAAGATAAACGGGCAAATTAAAAAGATAAGTTAAATTTATTAGAGCATTAAAGTAAAGTTACATGAAAGGTAAAGTATGATAAACGACAAGCTGATTATTAAAGGTGCAAGAGAAAACAACCTTAAAAATATAAATTTAGAAATCCCACGGGACAAGCTGATTGTTTTTACGGGGCTTTCGGGCAGCGGCAAAACCTCGCTTGCGTTCGACACTATCTATGCCGAGGGGCAACGCAGATATGTAGAAAGCTTGTCGTCCTATGCTCGTATGTTTTTGGGGCAGATGGAAAAGCCGGATGTGGACTCGATTGACGGGTTGTCGCCTGCAATTTCTATCGACCAAAAAACAACCTCAAAAAACCCACGTTCTACCGTCGGCACAGTTACCGAAATTTATGATTATCTGCGTATGCTTTATGCAAGAATTGGCATACCGCATTGCGTAATTTGCGGCAGAGAAATTGCCCAGCAAACCATTGACCAAATTGTAGACAAGGTTATGGAGCTTGAACCCGGAACAAAATTTATGGTGCTTGCACCGGTGGTAAAGGGGCGAAAAGGCGAACACGTAAAAGAGCTTGACAAAGCACGCAAGGGCGGCTTTGTGCG
>JAISII010000091.1 GCA_031262125.1 Oscillospiraceae bacterium
TAACACTGTCGTTTAGGTTGCATACAAAATCTAAAAATATAATTACGGCAACGCTGATGTAAAAAATGAATGTGCCTATTTTGCCGTACCATTTGGCTGCCGGGGGCTTTGTTCCACGTTTTAGCAAAAGTGCAGCCCCGCACAGCATCAGCAAATCTTTAATAATAAGCACAATTATGAGCGGCAAAACCGTCGGGAACAAGCTGCACAAGCACAAAGCTATGCCGATTAGTGTGAGTTTATCGGCAAGCGGGTCGAGCATTTTGCCAAGCTCGGTTATTTGGTTGAATTTGCGGGCGATTATGCCGTCGAAGAAATCTGTCAGCCCCGAAGTAACAATAAGCACCACAACCGCAATATAATAATTTGGGTTTTCTTTGCCCATAAAAAACGTCCACACAATTGGTGCAATCAGCAATATTCGCACAATTGTAAGAATATTGGGAACGGTTTTCAATTCTTTAAAATCAAGTTTCAAACCCATTCTTTTAACCTTCCATTCTATAAATATATTAAATGTTCAATATTTTTAAAACAAACTCATTGCAAACGAATTTTCAAAAAACCAAGCGTTATTTTGGAACAACGGCATTGTAAGCTTTAGCACATAGATTAAAATTATTGATATTACCACGCCCTGTGCAAGCCCAAGCACACAGCCCAAAAGCTTGTTTAGGGTACGCAAAACAGGCAGCTCGAACACTTTTGTTATGATTTTTGACAGCAGCTTTGCCACTACCAATAAAACAACAAACAATACTATTATAACAAAAATCCCCAAAAGTGCAATAATAATTTTTTTTGCCGATTCTTCAAGCACTGTGGCAGCCTGAGACAGGCCACCGTTGATGCTGGATGACAACGATTGACCGTCGCCCAACACAAGCTTTACAATTTGGGGCATATCTTGCATTCCCATAGCTAACGAATCTGCCGTGCCGTTGCCCAGCAAAGCATTTTGTGCCGCCGTATGCACGGTGTTGTAAAAAAATGTGCTATACAGCCATTCTGCCACTATGGGCGAAAGCCAAAAGGCTAAAATGCCTGCGGCTATTAGGGCTGCCAGCCCCAAGAGCATTTTTGCAGCCCCTTTTGCAAGCCCTATAAAAAAGCACAGGGCGATTATTGCAATTAAAAAAATATCAAAAAACATATAGCCCTCCGCAAAACAGTAGCTTAAAACTAAAATTTTTCATTAAAACATTATTTGCCGCCAAGCATTTTTACGGCTTCGCTTGCTCGCAGCTCCAGCATTTTAGATACACCCTCGTCTTGCATTGTAACACCGTATAGAACGTCGGCTTCTTCCATTGTTCCACGCCTGTGGGTAATGAGGATAAACTGTGTGCTTGCCGTAAGGCGGCGAAGATATTGTGCGAATTTATCTACGTTCATTTCGTCCAGAGCCGCCTCAATTTCGTCCATTACGCAAAACGGTGCGGGGCGTACCTTCATAATAGCAAAATAAATTGCAATGGCAACCAGTGCCTTTTCGCCGCCGGAGAGTGCCTCGAGATGTGCCACGATTTTGCCGGGAGGATGAACCAAAATGTCTATGCCCGTGTTCAGCACATCCTCGGGGTCGCTAAGCGATAGTGCCGCCGTGCCGCCGCCAAACAGCTCTCGGAACGTATGAGTAAAGTTGCTGTTTATCTCGGCAAAGCTTTGCATAAAAATTTCTTTCATTTGCTTTGTAAGGTCGGCGATTATATTCTCGATGTCTTTTTTTGATTTTTCAACATCTTTTAGCTGTACGCTTAAAAATTCGTATCGCTGCGATACCTCTTTATATTCCTCGATTGCAGCCACGTTTATGCTGCCCAAAGCTTTTATGCCCCGTTTCAGCTCTGCCAAACGCTTTTGTGCCGCTGTTACGCTCTCAATCTCGGCGGCTTGCTCCTCGGCTTTGCGGGGGGTGAGTTCATATTCATCCCACAGCTTTTGGATAATTTCGTCGTACTGTTTTTGCGAGTTTAGCTTGCGTTCTTGCAGGCGAGAAAGCTCGCCCACTATTTGCTCTTTTTGGACTTGAATTTCCCGCTCTTGTTTACGCAGCTCTACCGTTGCTGCCTCGAAGCTTGTTTTTTCTTCGTTAATTTTTGCAATTTGCAGGTTATACTCTTCAATTTGCTTTGCAGCTGCATCAATTTGTGTGAGGGTTGCGGCAATTTTTTCGTTAATCTCTTTGCAGGTTTCTTCAATTTGGGCAATTTCGGCTTCTATTTCGCTCACACGTGCCGACTGACCTTGCTCTAACGCTTTTGCCGATTCGATTTCAAAATTAAGGGAATCGATGTCTTTTTGCAGCGAGATTGACTGCAATTTTTTGTTTTGCAGCTGCTCGGTTAGGGTTTGAGATAAATCAAGCAAAGCTTTTTTGTTTGAGTTAAGCTCATCCAGCTGAACCTGCAGGACGGTTACCTGCTTTTCAATTTCGGTAATTTTATCATCGGCGGCTTGTGCAATTGTGCTAAGCTGCTGTGTTTTTTCTTTATTTGCTGCAATTTCGGATTGTATTGCTTCAATATCCGAAAGTAAGCTTTGTTGTTCGGTTTTGGCGGCTTTTTGCTCGGCTTGCAGCATTACAAGCTCTTGGCTAAGGCGGGTTAAATCGCCTTTGTTGCCCAAAACCTCCGCCTCTAAGGCTGCACATTCGGCATTTATGGCAAGCAGAGCCTGGCGTTGCTCTTGCTCTTGCTTTTGCAAAGCTGCAACCGCTTGTTTAGAGGCTTCAATATCGGCAGCCCTGCTAAGCAGCCCCGACTTTTTGCCAAAAGAGCCGCCGGTAAGCGAACCCCCGGCATTAACCACCTGACCGTCTAAGGTTACTATTTTAAAAGAGTAGTTATAGCGTTTTGCCATTGTAAGGGCGGCGTTTAAATCCTCGGCGACAACAATGCGACCAAGCAGGCTGTTTAAAATTGCGGTGTATTTATCATCACACCCACACAGCTGTGCGGCAATGCCAACAAACCCGTAGCAATCATCTAAGCCTCGCTCTTGCAGGGTTTTGCCATTTATTGTGTTAATGGGCAAAAATGTTGCACGCCCTCCGTCGGCTTTTTTTAGAAAGTCGATTGCACGTTTTGCATCGGTATCGGTTGAGGTTACTATGTTTTGCATTGCACCGCCCAGTGCGATTTCTATGGCTGTGCTGTATTGCTGCGGCACGTTAATAAGCCGAGAAACAGGACCGTGAACACCCCCCAGCTCGCCGCTTTTGCTGTGCTGCATAACCTTTTTTACCGAGTACGAAAAGCCCTCTAAATTGCGTTCTAAATCCTCCAGCAGTTTTATATGGGCAAGCGATTTTGAAACCTCGAGTGCTGTTTTTTCGGCAATTTGCTTTGCTGCATCTCGCTTTGCGGCACGGGCGGCAAGCTTCATTTCAAAGCCCGCAATAGCATTTTTAAGCCCCTCTATTTTTTGCTGTGCGGTTGCAACGTCTTTTTCATACCCTTGCAAAAGGGCGGTTGTATCGGTGTGTTGTGCTTGTTTTTTGGTTAATGTATCGGTAAGCGTAATGGTGCGTTGGTTAAGCTCGTTTTGTGAGGAAAGCGACGTTATTTTCTCAATTTTATGCTCGGAGGCTGTTTGATTTAGCCCAACAAGCTGTGTTGTCAGCTCGCTTTCTTGCCCGCTGTGCTGCCCCGAATCCTGCGAAATTTGCAGCAGCTGCCCCTCATAGCTTTGGCACTCTTTTTTTGCTTGTTCAAGTGCTGTCAACAGCTCGGCAGCGGTTGCTTTTTTGCTTTCTATTTCTTTTTCAAAGCCCTGAGTTACATCTAAAATCCGCTCAATTTCGGCTTGCAGCCGCTGTGCAGACTCTTGCTTATGCAAAATGTCGTTCTGCATAACCGAAACTTCGGCTTTGCGTTGCGAATTTTCTTCCTCGCTTTTGGCAATTGCAAGGCGTAGCTCCTCGGTTTGAGTGGCAAATGCGGCGTTTTTTAAATAGTTATCGTCAAAAGCTTTGCCAATTTGGTCAAGGCTTTGTTCAAATTCGTCCTGTTGATTTTGGCAAACAAGAATTTTATCCTCGTGGGCACGCAGGTTTTGGGCGAATTTGTTGATAGTAATCAGCCAAAGGGCAATTTCTAACCCTTGCTTTTCTTGCGAAAACCGCAAAAATTCCTCCGCTTTTTGAGATTGCTCTTTTAGCGGCTCTACCCTAACCTCCAGCTCAGCGACAATATCACGCAGTCGTACCAAATTTTCCTCAGTTCGCAGCAGCTTGCGAGTGGCTTCGGTTTTTTTGTACCTATAGCGGGAAATTCCGGCGGCTTCTTCAAAAATCTCTCGCCTGTCCTCGCTTTTTGAGGACACGATTGCGTCAATCTTCCCCTGCCCTATCATCGAATAACCGTCTCGTCCTAAGCCGGTGTCCATAAACATTTCGTGAACATCCTTTAGCCTGACGATGGTTTTGTTTATAAGGTACTCGCTCTCTCCGCTGCGGTAATAGCGGCGGGTTATTGCAACCTCGTCCTTGTCAAAGCCCAAGGCACGGTCTTTATTCTCTATTGTAAGCGTAACCTCGGCAAAGCCTTGGCGTTTGCGGCCGTCGGTGCCGTTAAAAACAACATCCTCCATTTTTGTGCAACGCAAATTCTTGGTCGATTGCTCGCCCAGCACCCACCTTATGGCATCGCTTATATTACTTTTGCCGCTACCGTTTGGACCCACAACGGCGGTAATACCGTTATCGAACGTCAGTTTTGTTTTATCGGGAAATGTTTTAAAGCCTTGCAGCTCCAAGGATTTTAAAAGCACTTTTTAATTTCTCCTGCCTTTGTTTGCAAATATTAAAACCATATTTTTCTATGTTACAGTATAACATAATCGGTTTGTTAAATCAAGCCAAAAGTTTGCTTTTGGGCATAAAAAAACCAAAGCTTTTTGTTATTTGTTAAGCTTTGGTTTTTTAGTTATTAATATTAGTTGATAGGTTTCAAAACGTACCATGTATCTTTTCTATGCACTTTTATATATCTATCCCAAACTTCTTGCGGTAAATCTGTATTGTCATCAATATATGCTTCGTTTAGGTTTGTTTCGGTTAAATCCACTTCCTTTAGCTCTGCACTATCTAAATATGCTTTACTGAGATTTGCTTTGTCTAATAATACTCTAAATAGTCTTGCTTTAATTAATTGAATATTACTCAAATTAGTTTTACTTCCTTTTAAATTATAAAGAGAAAAATGCACTTTATCAAACTTTATTTTCAAAGCCGACATAACTTTTGCAGCAACAAAAACATTTTCTTTTGGTCGTACACAACCTTTACTTTCATCTGCTAAAGCCTCTGCTGAAGCCTTTTCAATCCCATCTTTTATAAACCCACACAAAATATCGCAAATATCTTCTCTATCCCTCTCAGAATCCTCTGCAAGCCGTTTTAACTCATAAATCGCCCCACGCTGAATGTATTCCTCTTTACTACCGAAATGCTCTATAGCCTTTGTAAGGCGTTCGCTACAATGCTTATTCTGTTCTGTTACAAATTGTTTTTCTTGCATAATGTGTTTGCGTAATTGCAGCACAGCAACTGCGCCAATGGTTAACACACCTGTAATGGCAATAGCTGATGTTATTCTGTCGGCATCATCTTTAACCATTGGCGGCAGCACACCAAGCCAAAGCAACAAAAACACGCCAAAGCCCACTAAAACAGCTAAAGCAAGCTGAACAAAAAGCCTATTAAAAAACTTTTTTAACAAAACAACACCTCCCGAAAATTACCAATTATTTCCTGTTAATATTATACAGCAAAAAACTACATATTTCAACCCTAATATATAAAAAAACCAAAGCAACAGCAAAACTGTGCCTTGGCAATTTTTTTATTCTAACTTCTAATCTCTAATTTCCAACATCCGATGTCCCAGCCCGTCATCAACAAAAACATTAACCCCAAACCCAATGCTTGCAAAAAACTGCAAATTGCACTTTTTTTGCCCAACGAGCTTTGACAGCGACCTGCTGTTGACAAAAACATTAACCGCAGTAATTTTGCCCGGGGTTGCAGCAAGCCCTTTTTGTGCAAGCAATTGCAATAGCTTGTTTTTAAACCAAACGCCCTCGGCAAGCTCCCTAAACGCCGGATGATACACCCCTGTGGCGAAGTCTTCTTGTATGCTGTCGGCGGCATGCAAGCCCATACGGATAATCGGGATGTTGTGCTGAACCTCGAAAAGGTCGATAAGCTTGGCACATAACTCGGCGGTTGAGTTTATATCGGGGGGCGTGTATTCACCCTGCAAAAACAAAGAGTGCAAATATGTATTTTTCAGCACTACTGTTGGGTACACACGCACTGTGTTTGGCTGCAAAGCGGCAATTTGTTCGGCGGTGGCAAAATCATCATCCGGGGTAGAAGTATACAGACCCGTCATCATTTGCAAGCCAAGCTCAAACCCATGGCTTTTAATAAGAGCAGAGGCTGTTACAACGTCCTGCACGGTATGCCCACGCAAATTTGCGGCGAGTACGCTGTCATTCATAGATTGAGCCCCAAGCTCGATTGCTGTGACACCGTAGGTTTTTAAAAGTGTTAAAATTTCTACATCTATGCAATCGGGGCGGGTAGAAATTCGGATGCCGCCGAAAAAAGGCAAAAACTCTGCCGCACAGGCAAGCAATGCTTGCATATAATCTTTGTTAATTGCCGTAAAACTGCCGCCGAAGAATGCAATCTCGGCGTTTTTTGCACGGCTGCTGCCCATTTGCTGCAAAGCTGTTTTAAGGGTAGCCTGCACTTGCTGCACCGTAGGCTGAGCCTGCTGACCCGAAATAACCCGCTGGTTGCAAAAGCTGCACATATGCGGGCAGCCGTTGTGCGGAATAAAAATTGCTACGTTGCTGTGCTTAATAACCCATCAGCTCCAAAGCTTTTTTTGCGGCGGCTTGCTCGGCTTCTTTTTTGCTTCTGCCGCCGCCCTGCCCAATGCAGTTGCTGTTAAGGTGCACCTCGGCTTCAAAGTGCTTGTTGTGGTCGGGTCCGCTTTGCCCTACCATAACATATTCCAAGCTCTCGCCCGGGTTTTTTTGCACAATTTCTTGCAGGGTTGTTTTATAGTCGTTAAAGGCACTTGCTTGTTTTTTGCCGTTTAGCTCTTCTTCTACAAAACTTAAAATAAACTTTTCGGCTTGTTTGATTCCACCATCAAGGAAAATTGCGGCTATCACGGCTTCAAAAGCATCCGACAGAATAGAGGGACGCCCCGCACCGCCTGTTTGGCGTTCGCCACGGCTGAGAAGTAAATAGTCGCCCAAATTTATTTTTTTTGCAAACGCAAAAAGCGTTTTTTCACAAACCAAAGAGGCACGGGTTTTGGTCAGCTGCCCCTCGGGCACGTTTTTAAACCGCTTGAATAAATAGACCGAAACAACAATCGACAGCACCGAATCGCCCAAAAACTCCATACGCTCGTTGCAGTTGAGCTTGGACGTTTTAGTTTCGTTAGAATAAGAAGAATGAGTCAGTGCCTCGGTTATGAGGGATTTATCGGCAAAGGTGTAGCCTATAATCTCCTCAAATTCTTTAAGATTTTTTACTTCAAACATTTTTGTTATCTTCTGCCTTTCTGTTTTGCAAAAGTTAAGTTTTTATCAATTATTGTGCAAGTGCGTTTGCAATGTTTTCTATCACATTACCCTCGTAATATTGCTTTGCAAGGCGGATTGCGTTTTTAAAGGTTTTTGCCTTGGCACTGCCGTGCGACTTGAACAC
>JAISII010000143.1 GCA_031262125.1 Oscillospiraceae bacterium
TTCATACCCTCACGAATAAGTGCCTGTGCCAAAAGTGTGGCTGTGGTTGTGCCGTCGCCGGCAACGTCGTTGGTTTTTATAGAAACCTCTTTAACAAGCTGAGCACCCAAATTTTCAAATGCATCGTCCAGCTCGAATTCTTTTGCAATTGTTACACCGTCGTTTGTAATAAGCGGCGAACCGAACTTTTTATCCAACACCACGTTGCGGCCTTTAGGACCCAAAGTGATTTTTACAGTGTCTGCCAGTTGATTAATGCCGGAAAGAAGTGCTTTTCTTGCTTCTTCGCCGTATGCAATTTGTTTTGCCATAAGAATATCTCTCCCTTTTTTAATGTAATTGTGTCAGTGAAAATGCTTACTCCACTATTGCAAGAATATCGGCTTGTTTTACGATTGTATAATCCTCGCCGTCAATTTTAAACTCGGTGCCCGAATATTTATTGGTAACAACTTTTTGACCGGGTTCAACATACATAGTAACTTCCTTACCATCCACTACCCCGCCGGGACCCACCGCTACAATTTTAGCAAACTGGGGTTTTTCTTGTGCAGCAGCCGAAAGCACAATGCCGCTTGCTGTGGTTTGTTCGGCTTCTTCAAGCTGCAAAACCACTCTGTCTAACAAAGGTTTCAATGTCATAATAAATTCCTCCTAAACTGAAAAGTTAGCACTCTGTGTTCTTGAGTGCTAACTTAATTGTATACACATTTTTCCTGTTTGTCAAGGCTTTTTTGTCTTATAAAAACATTTTTCAAGAAAATTTCATTTTGCTCTTAACTGCAAAGCTTCTCCAACGCTGCAAGCTTAACACAAACACAAAAAACCTCCATCGCGCTTTTAAGCTCTTCAACCGAAGGGTATGTTGGTGCAATGCGAATGTTAGAATCAGCCGGGTCTGCCCCCAAGGGGAAGGTTGCACCTGCACCCGTAAGCACAAGCCCTGCCTCTTTGCACAGTGCTACCACACGTTTTGCCGTACCGGGCGTAACATTAACACTTACAAAATACCCGCCGTTGGGGTTTCTCCATTCAATCGTACCGGTGTCTGCCAGTTGCTCTTGCAGTGCGTTAATAACCACATTAAAGCGTGGTTTTAAAATTTCTTTATGCTTGCCCATATGGCGAATCAGCCCGCAATAAATTTTGTCGGCAGCATTTTTACATTCATCCGATTCCTCGGCAGTTGCAGCAAAAAACAGCATATGCCGCAGCATATTAATTTTATCGTACCCAATGGTTTGGTTTGTAAACCTCTTAACAAAAAACTCCATATTAAGCGGGCTTGCAGCCATTGCCGCCACACCCGAGCCGGGGAAGGTTACCTTTGAAGTGGAAGCAAAATAAATTGCAATATCCTCGCTGCCTGTTTTTTTGCATTCGTCATAAAGGCTCAGCAACTTGTCGCCGTCGTCGTTAACATCGTGAACACAATAGGCATCGTCCCAAAAAATTCTAAAATCCTCCGCCGCAGGTTTAAGGGCGGCAAAGCGGCGTACAGTTTCATCGCTGTAGGTTATGCCTTGGGGGTTGCTGTATTTCGGCACACACCAAATGCCTTTAATGTCCTCATCTTCGGCAATCAGCTTTTCAATCAAATCCATATCGGGTCCTGTTTCGGTCATCGGTATGCAAATCATCTCAAACCCGAAATATTCGGTAATGCTAAAATGCCTGTCGTACCCCGGTACAGGGCATAAAAACTTGCGGTTTGCAACCTCGCCCCACGGCTTTAAGCCCTGCTTTACGGGCTTTGTCATCAAAGTGCTTACCGCATCAAACATCAAATTAAGGCTGGAGTTCCCGCCGACCATAACCATCGACGGCTCAACCTGAAGCATTTTTGCAAACAGCTCACGGCAGCTGGGCAGCCCCTGCAACAAACCATAGTTACGGCAATCGGCTCCGCTTTGTGTTTTGCAAGACGACGCACTGTTTACAATGTCGAGCATATGCAGGCTTATTTCCAGCTGCTCTTCGCCCGGTTTGCCTCTCGACATATCTAAGCAAAGCTTTTGTTCTTTTGCCGTTGCATAGCTTGCCTTAACCGCCGAGTATTCTTTTTGCAGCTCCTGCTCGCTCATTTTAGCATAGTTCATATCTTAAAAATCTCCCATATTGCAGTTTTAAACCGCTGATAATTCATTTTATGTAAAAGACCAACCTAATTTTACACCTTTTTTTGTTTTTTTGCAAGTTTTTATAAGCAAAATTTCATAAATATATTAAGCAACACTTTGGTTAATATACACAAAAACAAAAAACACCCCGCCGATTTTAAAATCGACAGGGTGAAAATTATTGTTTTTTATTTATTGATTTTTTACTTATATTTACTTAAATGTGGGTTCCAGCAAGCCGTATGCACCGTCGTTACGCACATAAACCACGTTAACCTGCTCGGTTTCGGCATTTTTGAACATATAAAACTTGTGGTTAACCATATTCATTTGCAAAATTGCTTCGTCTACCGATACAGGCTTCAGCGGAACTTCCTTACGGCGAACAATTTCAAACGGGGCATCCTCTTCAACCAAAACATCAGGGGCTTCGGCAACAAACTCGTCCAACTTGCCTTCTCGCAGGCGGCGGCTAAGTTTGGTTTTGTGCTTACGCATTTGCCCGCTTAAAATGTCAACCACTTTATCCAGTGCATCGTTCATTTCGGTCTGAGAACTCTCGGCACGGTACACGTTTGAATTGTCCCGAATTGTAATCTCGACCGTTTGAGTATTCTTTTGCAATGTTACATTAACGCTCGCTTCGGCATCCTCCGAAAAGATTTTGCCGAATTTTAAAAGCTTTTTCTCAACCCTTTCCTTAAAATTATCACGCAAATTAACTTTTCTGGCTGTGTAGGTTACTTTCATAAAAAAGACCTCCTGTTTTAAACTTTGCTTATATTTAAAGAAAATATTTTAAATTGAGAACTGTTACTTCTTCCCTCGGCGGCTGTAGCCCTTGCTCTCGCCCGCAGCACGTTTAAGGTCCGACATTTTATCCTCGCTGTGCTTTTTAAACTTGCTCATCATATCTTCAAAGCTTGCATTGTCGCTCGTTTGCTTTGCAGCCGACCATTCATACCCTCCCGGGCTTTTAACCTCGGGTGCGGGGGTAAAAGGCTCACGCTGCCTGCGGGGCGGGGCGGTTTTGCGTTCTTCTTTGGGCGTCGCTTGTTTTATAGAGAGTGCAATTTTGCCGTCGTCATTAATTGCAGTAACTTTAACCTTGACTTCTTCACCAATGTTTACAAAATCTTTAATTTGCTCCACATAAGTGTGAGCAACCTCCGAGATATGCACAAGCCCGGTTTTGCCCTCCGGCAAATCAACAAAAACGCCAAAAGCAGTAATACCCGAAACTTTACCCTCTAAAACAGAACCTACCTCAATACTCATAAAGAGCTTTTCCTCCGCTTAAAATAAACAGGCTGTTATGAATAAGCCTTTATTTTTAAATAAACCAATTATTTTTACCTAAAACAAAGCCGACGAACCATACTTACTCGCCGGCAACATTAACAAAAACTCGCTCGCCCCTTTTAACATAACCGTTTTCGTGGGCAACCTTTTCTTTATATTCTTTTAACTCCTCGCCGGAGTAATTGTCGATATTAACCAGCTCTTGGTTATAAACTTCCTGTACTTCAATTTGGCTTTGCAAGTTAGCAAAAGTCTTTTCTTTTTCGGCTTTTTGCAGGCTGATATCGGTCAGGGCTGTTACTGCATAGAGAACAAAGCCTATTATTAAAACGTAGGCGGCAAAAACCATAACCGTTTTAAGGGTTAGGTGCTTTTTTTTCTTTGTGTTTGCCCGCCCGGCTTTTACTAACACGGGTACGCTTGTGTTTGTCATTAACTAAACCCTTTTTCTCTTTTTTAAGCCTTTTATGCTCACTAATATTATACAACGGAACTAATACAAATTGCAATAGTTTTTTTAACAATTTCTTAATTTTTTTTGTAACAAATAACAGAATAATCGTCAAAATTTTAAATATCTTGGAATAAACGTGCGAAAGCAGCTCTCCGACAGTATATCGGAAGATGACAAAGCTCACAATTTCTCCCAAAAGTATAAAAAATCGTACTTTTCCGTTTAAAAAACCCAATGCAAAAATAAAGGTGCAAAAGCCGGCAAAGCACAAAAACAAAATATCAGTTATTATTATTGCATAGGTTTGTTTTAAGCCCGCTGCCCGCAACATTCTGATAAACTCATAAACCGCCGCCAAACCAATGCCCAGCAGCAGCGAGTATAAAAACACGGTTGTGGGGGCTGTTACCGTAATATTCACGCTCTAACTCCTACTACTTCAACAATTTAGACACAAAGCCCTTTTGTTTTGTTGCACCGCTGTTTAAATATTGCAGCGAAGTTATGTTGCCGTCTACAGACACCTCGCCTGTTTCTAAGCTGAGCTTGTTAATATGCAGCTTTGTCCCCTTAATAACCAGTCCGCCAAAATCGGTAGACACATTAATTGTTTGCTCATCAAACCCGGCAACGTCGGTTACGCCCGTCATTGTCAGGTTTTGGCGGTTATCCAATATAAGTGCGTGGTTATGCACTGTTGTTTTTGCAGCTTCGGTCATAATAAAAAACCTCCCGTATATATTCAGCAGTTTTGTTTGCTTCTTAGCAAATCTTTACGCTTGCCGCTATGCACGGCGTAAGCGTTACTGCCTAATATATATGGAGATTTTTCGGTTTTTATTCGCTTTTTTTGAGTTACAACGCCTCAAACATTGTGTCGGCATCTTCTTTTTTTACAAACTCCAGCAGTTTGGTAACTTTAAACTTTAAAATTTTCGCACCAATCCGCAGCTCTATAACATCGCCCACCTTAACATCGTAAGAGGCTTTTGCCGTTTTGCCGTTAACAGTGGCTTTGCCTGCATCGCAAAGCTCGTTTGCCACCGTGCGGCGTTTTACTATTCTGCTTACCTTCAGGTATTTATCCAATCGCATTATTATAAGTTTCCTTTTTTATTTTTTAGTAAAATTCTCGCTTTCTCCCCCTGTCGGCGTTGCCGACTTTCCCCCTCTCGGAGGGGGACTTTTTTTATGTCCTCTTTTTCGAGTGTGCCTCAAAGCCTCCCTCTTAGAGGGAGGCTTTGAGCGTAGCTCTGACGGAAGGAGAAAAAACGGTTCCTTTTTTAAATAGATAAATTAATAAATCTCTTTTAAATACTACTTCTTAACAATATCCGTCCCGTCTTCGGGAATAACAGATTTCATTGCGGCAATTGCAACTTCCAGCATTTTTTCATCCGGCTCTTTGGTGGTAATGTGCTGTGCCCAAATGCCGGGGGTAGAAAGTGCACGGGTAACAGCATTATTAAACTTGCCGCACAAACGCAAAAGCTCATAGCCGATGCCGCAGGTTATGGGCAAAATGAGAATTTTTATTGCCGGACGCAGCCAAGAAAAAGCACCGGGAAAATACGGAATAAACAAGCCGATAAGTATGCCCAAAATGAGCATATATACCAAAAAGCTTGTGCCGCAGCGGGGGTGAAAACGTGTGTGCTTTTTAATGTTTTCGGGGGTCAGTTCCTCGCCCGCCTCGTAGCAGGCTATGGTTTTATGTTCGGCACCATGGTACATAAAAACACGCTTCATTTCGTTCATACGGGCAACCAAAACAATATAGCCCAAAAACAGTGCGATTTTTAAAATGCCCTCAAAGACAGATTTAAAAAACACGTTGCCGTAAAGCACCGAACCCTCAAAAGCTATTAAATCGTACAAGAATGTGGGCAAAAAGAAGAACAAAAATATTGCCAATGCAAACCCAATTATGGTAGAAAAAACCATCAAAACCGACATTAATTTGTCGCCGAATTTTTCGGTTAGCCATTTTTCAAACCTGCCGGGTTCTTCTTCCTCAATTTCGCCTGCTTCTAACGCTTTGTTTGCAGAAATCATCAGCGATTTATAGCTTAGCTTCATACTGTCTATAAGCGATGCAAAGCCACGAATGAACGGGGTTTTAAAAAATTTGTATTTTTCGCCAAGGGTTTTTGCATCCAAATTCTCGGTGTAAATTTCTTCCTCTCCAACTCTTACGGCAACGGTGGTTTTTTTAGGTCCACGCATCATAATACCTTCTATTAGTGCACTGCCGCCGATTGAAGTGATTTTGCAAGGTGTTTCTTTTTTCATCAAATTTGCCTTTCTTTCAAGTCCATTTATATAGTCTAATTATTAAAATTGTTTATGATTAATATATGTAACTAAGTATAAACTTTTGTTGCCCTGTTGTCAAATTTTTTGCGGCGGTAAATTAAAGTAATTTAAATAAACTTTACAAACAAACGCAAAAAACCGCCCGAGTTAAATACTCGGACGATTTGAAAGACTGTTAAACAACCAAATTATTTATTAAAAATTGACATTATGTCATAAAAAGCGGAATCATCGTCGGTTTCTTCTTCTACAAAGCCGACTTCGCCATTGCCGTTCTTGTCTTTATCGGCGGCTTTTGCCCCTCTTTTGGGCTGCTCGTCCAAAAGCTTGTTGTCGGAATTAAAACCTGTTGCAATAACGGTAACGCTGATTTCATCTTCCAATTCTTCGTTAATAACAGCACCCCAGATAATATTTGCGTTCTCGCTTGCTTTTTCCGAAATCATTGTGGAAGCGATATCGATATCTTCCAAAGAAATGTTGGGAGAAGCAGTGATGTTAATAATAACGCCGTCCGCACCGTCGATAGAAGTCTCGAGCAATGGGCTGGTGATAGCTTTGTTTGCTGCCTCGGCTGCTTTGTCTTTGCCGCTGGCACGGCCAATGCCCATATGTGCATAGCCGGCTTCTTTCATAACTGCGGTAACATCGGCAAAGTCAAGGTTAACCATACCGGGCACCAAAATCAAGTCAGAAATACTCTGCACACCTTGGCGTAAAACATCGTCGGCAATGCCGAACGCATTTTCTAAAGTTATGCTTTGCTCCGACACAAACTTTAAGCGTTCGTTAGGAACAATAATTAACGAGTCAACGCAGCCTGCAAGCTCTGCAATACCCTGCTCTGCCTGTGCCATACGGCGTTTGCCCTCAAAACCAAAAGGTTTGGTAACAACGCCAACTGTAAGCACGCCCAAATCTTTTGCGATTTTTGCAACAACCGGTGCTGCACCTGTGCCTGTGCCGCCGCCCATACCGGCAGTAACAAACACCATATCGGCATCTTTAAGTATTGCAATAATTTCATCCTTGCTTTCATCGGCAGCTTTTTTGCCAATCTCGGGTTTTGAGCCTGCACCCTTGCCACGGGTAAGCTTTTCGCCTATCTGCAATTTTTGCGACGCTTTAGAAAACTTTAAAACATGCTCGTCCGTGTTAATTGCAATAAACTCAACATTACGCACTTCGGCTTTAACCATTCGGTTTATTGCGTTGCCGCCGCCGCCGCCTACACCAATAACTTTAATCTTAGGCAAATAGTCCATCATTTCATTTTCCAACTCGAAAGCCATCTACTTTTTCCTCCTTAAGGATTCAATAATAATAACTGCGAAACATCCGTTTCGAACAAAGCCGTTTTCACATAAAAACACAAATTATAATAATTGTTAACATTATATCACAACCATAAAAAATAATCAACCTTTTTTCCAAAAAAGCTTGTTATTTTTCGCCTAACGAAACTTTTATATCAAAATTATTTGGGTTTTTAATACTAAAAGCTATATTTGCCCAAGTTTTATGGGATTTGCAATTGCATTTTGCGGCTTTTTATTCTTGATTTTCGGTTGTTTGTTGCTGCAAAGCCGAAGTTTGGGGCGTTGTTGCCGTTACTGTGCCTGCAAGGTCTATAGTTTCTTCGTTAAAATATGACTTCTTAGTTTCATAGCTGCTCGATACATCCAACTCACCCTTAATTATTCCTGTGTTCTCGGGGTCCAGCTTGTCAAAAATTATTCTTTGTGCCGTACGTATTTTATAATCGAGCTGTGTAATGTTGCCTAAGTCTATTAAAATTCTGTCATCATAATCTAATTTTATCGCTGAGGTGTTGCTCACATCGATAGAGCGGATATCTTCAAATTTATTTTCGGCTAAAGTTGCCTGCACCTGCTGCAAAATTTTATTAACATTGCTGTCGTCATATTCTGCCGTTTTGCCCGCTTGGGTAGTTTTTAAGTTTGCACCCAACACAAGCGGCAAACTTTCATTACGCTCGGTTTGGCTTTCTAAAATTCGCCCTTGTTCGCTTATAAGCAAAAACTCACCCGCCGAGGTATCTATTTGATATGTACCTTTCGCCTTTGTAACTTCTATAACCAATCCGTTTGGTATTTTTATGTTTACCCTTGCACTTTCAATATACGGGAAATTATCAACAACCTTTTTTTCTGCCTGCTGCTTGTCCGCCAAAAAGATGTTTTCGCCCTTTTGCAGCCCGCTTGCCGCAATAATCTCTTCGGCTTTATATGGTGTTTTTCCGCTCACTTCAATAGTTTCTGCCTTAAAAAACACGGTAAGAGCCAGCACAACACCAACTGTTAAAACCACAACAACAATTAATATATTTATTAAAACTCGCAGCAGTTTGCGGGGCTTGCCCGACTTGGGCTTATCCGTCTTTTTTCGGGTTTTAGGTTTCTCCGGCGGACGTTTCCTGTTCCCTTTGCCTGCGGCTTCACTACGCTCACGCTGCTTATTCAGTTTTTCGGCAAAGGTCATAGGGTTCTCCTCTTTAATAAATTAGAAATAATAATGCAGAATGCAGAAATCCTAAATTTTACGAATTTTGCAGCCGAGTTTTTTTAAAATCCCGGGCAAATTCTCATAAATATGCTCTAAAATTTCGGCGTTTTCTATTGTGCTTTGTGTGTCTGCTGCAATGGCACAAAGCAAGGCTGCTTGTGCATCGGAAAGGTTTTTGGGGCAAAATTCTGCACCGCCAAAGGTTTTTATGCCTTTAACTACGGCCCGCCCTGTGCAATTGCTGACATCTCCGCCAAAGGCTTGCACTGCCGCACATATGTTGCTTAAATTATTCGGGGTATCATCGCAAAGCACGGTTACGCCGTTGGCTTTTGCCAAAATTGCCGCCGCCATAGGCAGCATTTGCGGCGTAAGCCCTGGGTATGTGCAGGTTAACACATTTTTAGGCGAATCAAAAAATTTCGCCTGTTTTATCTCAATACGGTTTTGGGCTGTTTTAACAACAAAACCGCAGGTTAAAAGCAAGTTTAAAAAAGCTTCCATACCGGTTGCCGAGGTATTCTCTACAGCAAGCTTTGAGCCGGTAATTGCCGCCGCCGCAAGCAAAAATGCAGTAAAGCTTATATCGGGCATTACCGTGTGGCGGCAACCGCCAAGGGTTTTAACGCCGTCGATAACAATCTTCTTTTCGCCCGCACCATAAATGCTTGCACCGCAGCCGTTTAAAAACTCTGCCAAATCTTCCACTTCGGGGTCGCAGGCGGCGTTGATAATTGTGGTTGTGCCCATTGCCGTTGCACCCAGCAGCATTGCACACATTGTAGAAGTTTTGCAAGGCACAGGCAACACTATTTTGCACCCGCAAAACGGGCTTGCAAGTGTTGCGGTTTTTTTGCCGCCCCGCACTGCTATATCGGCACCAA
>JAISII010000001.1 GCA_031262125.1 Oscillospiraceae bacterium
GTTTTGTTAATTGCCAGCACCGCCGGGCAGCCGAGGGCTTTAAATTTTTCAATCAGCTGCAATTCGGTCGCTTTGGGCGAGTCGCCTGCCTCGACAACCAAAAGGCAAATATCCACCCCGCTGACGGATTCGTTAACCGAACGCACCATAAAGCTGCCCAGTTTGGTTTTTGGGCTGTGCATCCCCGGCGTGTCTATAAACACAAGCTGAACCTCCTCTTGTGTTAGCACGCCCATAATACGGGTGCGGGTGGTTTGCGGTTTGTTAGAAACTATGGCGATTTTTTGCCCCAACAGGCGGTTTAAAATTGAGGATTTGCCTACGTTCGGTCGCCCTACAATGGCAATAAACCCTGCTTTTTGCTCGTTAGTTTTGTTGATGTCTTCAGGCATTTTTTATATGCACCTTTCTTTTTTCTCCCACAGTCAAGGCTTTAGCAGGGTCAAAATATATAAAACACATTGCGTAGCAATGTTTCTTTAGAATCTAACTTCTAATCTCTGACCTCTAACCTCCGGAAGGCTATGCCTTCCTTCACTCATCCAACATATTAAACAAGCTTGCGGAGGTAGCTGTTTTTTCGGCTGCCGCAAGTGCAGATTTTTGCACAGGCACGGCAGGCTTTGCCGCAATTTTGGGCGATGCTGCTTTAATTCGCTCAAACTCGGTGTTAAGGCGGGCAAGCTGTTGGGTAAGGCGGTCGTTTTCTTCTTGCAGGGCTGCATTTTTGCCTTGCAGCTTTTCGTTTTTTTCTTGCAGGCTGCCGCTGTCGTTCAAATAATCACGAATTTGCCCACGCAGCTGCTCAATTTGCTCTTTAAGCTTTTGCTTTTCGTCGCAATAATCAAGTGCGGCAAGCAGCGAGCATCCCTCTCCGCTTAAAAACTGATAGCTTTTTCTAATGTCGTAAATTCTTGCTTGCACACGGTTAACCAGCTCGTCCATATAAGCATCAGTTTCGTCTGTTACAATTGTAAAACGCTGCCCCATTAAAATCAGGCGGAATTTTCTTTTTTTATTTTCGCTCATAAAAAAACATCTTCCTTTATTTAAAAATAGTATAAATAACAGTGTCTACTCTGATTATACTATTTATTATTTAAAATTTAAACCCCTATGCGTCAATTTTCGGCATTTTTTTAAAATTTTTAATTTTTGCACAAGAAAGTTGTAATATATTCCTTGAAAACCGCCTATGCTTATGTTACAATTAGTGCATATGTAATTTAAACTACTAAAGAGAGGTTGGATTTTTACGTCTGTCCCCCCATTTAATTCTAAAAACACTTTTTTTAAAAGCCCGTTTGGTGCAGTACCGCAGGGTACGCAAATACATTTTAGGGTTTTGCTGCCTGCAAATTTGCATTGCAGCCAGGCAGAGCTTGCCGTAAAGTACGACTACGCCTACGACTGGCAGTTTACTCCACTCTATTGGAACGGCAACTTTGACAGCGAACACAGCATTTGGGAGGGCGACTTTACCCCAACCGACATAGGGCTTTATTGGTACAGCTTTAAGCTGCAAACCGCCGAAGGTCAGCGTTTTGTTGTGCCCTCGGATGTTGATTCTAAAAGCTCGATTGAACGCTCGCCGGGGCGGTCGTGGCAAATTACCTGCTATAAAAAAGGCTTTAAAACACCGGATTGGCCTGTGGGCGGCGTTATGTATCAGATTTTCCCCGACCGTTTTTGTTTTTCGGGGCAAGAAAAAGACATTAAGCGTACCGACCTTGAGCTGCACAACAACTGGGATGAAAGCATTAACTGGTGGCCCAACAACAACGGAGAAATTACAAACTCGGACTTTTTTAAAGGCGACATTAAGGGCATTACAAGCAAGCTTGATTATTTAGAATCGTTAGGCGTAACGTGCATTTATCTTAACCCGATTTTCGAGGCGTACTCTAACCACCGCTACGATACGGGCGATTACAGCAAAATCGACCCGTTGTTGGGCACCGAGGAAGATTTTAAAGAGCTGTGCAGCAAAGCCAAGCAAAAGGGTATTCATGTTATTTGCGACGGCGTGTTTTCGCACACCGGCTCCGACAGTATTTATTTTAACCGCAGCGGGCGTTACGGCGACAGCGGTGCTTTTAAAGATAAAAACTCACCCTACTACAGCTGGTACAAATTTAACGACTGGCCCTATAACTATAATTCGTGGTGGGGGTTTTATACTCTGCCCGAGGTTATAGAAACCGACCCTGCGTTTAACGAATATATAAACGGCAAAAAGGGCATTGTTCGCAAGTGGATGAAGGACGGCTCCAGCGGCTGGCGTTTGGACGTTGCCGACGAGCTGCCCGACGAATTTTTGGAAAATTTGCGTACCTCGGTAAAAGAGCAAGACCCGCAAGGGCTTATTATCGGCGAGGTTTGGGAAGATGCCTCTAACAAAGAAAGCTATGGCAACCGCCGCAAGTTTTTGCTCGGCTATCAGCTCGACAGTGTTATGAACTATGTTTTTAGGCACGCTATTTTAGAATTTATCGGCGGCAACGATGCAAAATATGTTATGGATTCTATTATGAGCGTGGTAGAAAACTACCCCCGCCCTGTGCTGCGGGTTTTGATGAACCTGCTCTCAACACACGATACCGAACGTGCCCTTACAATGCTTGCGGGCGAAAAGCTCAACGGCAGAGACCGCAATTGGCAGGCACACACAACACTCACAAACGAGCAATATAACCGAGGCATTAAGCTTATGAAAATCGCCGTCGGCATACAATACACACTGCCCGGCTTCCCCTGTGTTTATTACGGCGACGAAGCCGGTATGCAGGGCTACCGTGACCCGTTTAACCGTGCACCCTACCCGTGGGGGAAGGAGAACACCGAGCTTATAAACTGGCACAAAGATTTAGGCAACCTGCGTAAATCGTGCAGTGCCCTTTGGGACGGCGACATTTTCAGCGTATTTTCTCAAGGCAGAGTGCTGTCATACATCCGCCGCTCGGGCAATTGCGGGCTTTATTGCGGGTTTAACTCGGGCTTTACCAACGTAACAATCGATGTTCCGCCCGGTTATGCAAACGGCAAACCGCTTTTCGGCACTCAGGTTAACAACGGCAAGCTAACCATTCCCGCCGGGGGCAGTGCGTTTATTTTGGTTTGATTTTTTATAATTTGTTTTTATTTTTAAATATAATTTATTATAATTTTAAGGGCTGTAGCATTTTGTTTTGCTACAGCCCTTTTTAGCTTAAAATAGTTCCGAATGTGAACCCAACCGAGATAAAACAATACTTTCTTCATAAGTATCAATTTTATAAATAAGCAACCAATCCGGCATAATATGGCACTCTTTCCACCCTTGCCAATTGCCGCCCAAAAAATGTTCACGACAACTTTTGGGCAAGCTTTTCCCGGCTGCTAATTTATCTACTATCTCTGTTAAAAGCTCGATGTTTTTGCCTTGTTTAACAGCCAAATTTAAATCTTTTTTGAATTTATTAGTAGGTTTAATATGATACATTACTGTTCACTTTCTAAATCTAATAATAATTCGCTAAAAGAACCATAGGCTTTGGCTTTTTTGTCGGCAAGCAGCCTGTCGCCTTCCTCCATTGCTTTTATTGTTTCGGCATTAGGTGTTGAGTGGCGTTTGATTTTAAAAGGTATTGCCTGTTCTCGTATTGCCTGCCGTAAAAACAAATTAATTGCCGCTGTCATATTAAGACCAAAATCGGCAAAAAGCTTTTCTGCCTCTTGTTTTACTTTTAAATCTGTTCTAATATTCATATTTGTATTCATTATGCTCACCTCATGTATATATTATATACATTTTTGTTGCAAAGTCAACATTTTTGCTTAAAAAATTATTTTAGCTTTTAATTAAAACAAAGCAAATAATTCCCTTGCTAATTTTTAAGATTTGTTGTAAAATAGTATTGTACAAGGAAAAGTATGCAAACTTTTCGCAAATGAAGAATAGAGGTACAAAAAAGCAATGGATAATCTAACCGAGATTCAAAAAGAATTCTCTCATATTAACGATATGCAGCAAAAGGCGGTTTTTAAAACCGAAGGCCCGTTGCTTATTTTGGCAGGTGCGGGCAGCGGCAAAACTACCGTGCTTGTTAACCGTGTTGCCTATATTTTAAGGTGTGGGCTTGCACTGCCGTGGCAAATTCTTGCCATAACCTTTACAAACAAGGCGGCGGCAGAGCTTAAAGAACGCATTTGCAAAGCAGTGCCCGACGGCGGCAACGACATTTGGGCGGCAACCTTTCATTCTACCTGTGCAAGGATTTTACGCCGGTACGGCGACCGCATTGGCTATAGTTCTCACTTTACAGTGTACGACACCGACGACCAAAAACGCCTGATTAAAAGCATATTGCGTAAGCTTAACATAGACGAAAAGATTTTGCCAATTCGCTCGGTTTTAAGTGCTATCTCTAAAGAAAAGGATGCTTTTAGAACCCCTGCCGATACCGCCGCAGATGCCGGAAGCGACAGCCGAATGGTTTCGATTGCAAAATGCTACGAGCTGTATCAGGCCGCCTTAAAAAGCAACGATGCAATGGATTTTGACGATATGCTCTCTAACACTGTTTTGCTTTTGCGAACCTGCCCCGATGTGTTGGAAAAATATCAAAATCAGTTTAAATACATAATGGTGGACGAATATCAGGATACTAACAAGGTGCAGTATAAGCTGGTTAGCCTGCTGGCACAAAAGCACCAAAACCTGTGCGTTGTGGGCGACGATGACCAAAGCATTTATAAGTTCCGTGGGGCAACCATAGAGAATATTTTGTCGTTTGAGAAGCAATATAAAAATGCCGAGGTTATTCGGCTGGAACAAAACTACCGCAGCACAAAAAATATTCTTAACGCCGCCAACAGCGTTATTGCCAACAACACCGAACGCAAAGGCAAAACCCTTTGGACGCAAAACCCGCAGGGCGAAAAAATTATTTTGCACAATGTTGTTTCGGAGCGTGAAGAGGGTGCATATATTACCGACATAATTTCGGAGGGTGTTGCCGGCGGTCGCAAATTCTCGGACTATGCAATTTTATACCGTATGAACGCACAGTCAAACTCGATTGAGCAGTCCCTCAGCCGCAGCGGTATTCCTCTCCGAATTATAGGCGGGCACCGCTTTTATGACCGTGAAGAAATTAAAGATATGCTTGCCTATTTGCAGGTTATAAACAACCCTGCCGACGATGTTCGGCTGCGAAGAATTATTAACAAGCCCAAACGTAAAATAGGCGACACAACAGTTGACCGTGCTGCCGAAATTGCCGCCGGGCTGGGGCTTAGCCTGTTTGACGTTATTAAAGACGCCAACGAATACCCTGCACTCAGCCGTGCCGAAAACAATTTGCTGGGCTTTGCAAAAATGATAGAACAGCTTGCTGCTGTTGCCGATGACGGCAATATGAGCCTTAACGACCTTTACCTTGCAATTTTGGATGCCACCGACTATAAAAATTATATTAAAACCGAAAAAGACGACCACACCAACCGAATTGAAAATATTGAAGAGCTGTCGTCAAATATAATCAAATTTGAAGAAGATTACGGCGACGAGGCAAGCCTTACGGCGTTTTTGGAAGAGGTTGCACTGCAAACCGACATTGATAATTATGACACAACCGCCGACACCGTAACAATGATGACACTGCATAGTGCAAAGGGTTTGGAGTTCCCCGTGGTTTTCATCCCCGGGATGGAAGACGGCGTGTTCCCCTCT
>JAISII010000186.1 GCA_031262125.1 Oscillospiraceae bacterium
CGGTAGTGAGCGAGGTTGTTAAAGCCGAATATTCCATATCTTGAATTGTGCCGCCTTCATACTCAAAACCGAGCATTTCTTGAAGTTTGTTAAGCAGGTCAATGTCGTAGCCTATCAACTTGCCGTCGGCATCAAAATACGAGAAAGGCCCGAACAAGCCCGAAGTGCCAACCTTGATTTTAGCACCCTCTAACGTAGTACTCTCTGCACCACCGCAAGCTGTCAGCGAAAATGCAAGCAGCACCGCTGCCAGTACTAAGCACAACACTTTTGTAAGTTTAAATGTTTTAACCAATTTAATGCACATCCTTTTTTAAAAAATTTTATTAATACCGATTTATAAAAAAATCGAAATTTATGTATTTTTTACAGCATCTTTTCAACAAACTGTTTTGCCCGTTCGGTTTTGGGGGAACCAAAAAATTCCGTCGGGTGAGCTGATTCTAAAATAGTGCCATCCGCCATAAATAAAATTCTGTCGGCGACTTCTTTGGCAAAACCCATCTCGTGAGTTACAACAACCATCGTCATACCCATGCCGGCAAGCTGCTTTATAACATCCAAAACATCGCTTACAAGCTCGGGGTCGAGTGCACTGGTAGGTTCGTCAAAAAGAATAATCTGCGGATGCATTGCAAGCGAACGTGCAATTGCAACACGCTGTTTTTGCCCGCCCGAAAGTGTGTGCGGCAAGCTGTTGATTTTATCGGACAACCCAACTTTATCAAGCATTTCGGCAGCCGTGGCAAGTGCCTCGGTGCGGTTTTGTTTTTTTACTATTCGCAACGCCAACGCCACGTTATGCAAAACTGTTTTTAGCGGGAACAAATTAAATTGCTGAAAAACCATTCCCACTTCTTCACGCAATTTGCGGACATCATAGCCTTTTTGCAAAACATTTTGCCCGTTATAAATTATCTCGCCGCTTTGGGGCATCTCCAGCAAATTAAGGCAACGCAAAAATGTGCTTTTGCCCGCACCCGAGGGACCCAATATGCAAATAACTTCGCCCTGACAAACTTGAGCAGATACATTATCTAAAACTACTAAATCGCCAAAAGCTTTGCAAAGACCGTTCACGCTCATTATAACCTGCCCGTTCGATTCTTCGCTTACCGTTGCCCTCACCCCTTTCGGCTTGATTTTTAAGTCTTAAAAACTTGTTGAAGTTTTAAAACTACAATACGCCTTTAACTATACCACGTAAGACAAATTTTGTCAAATGCTGCAGTGCCAAAATCAGCAAAAAAACAACTGTGCAAGCCACTGCAACCGCACCCGAAATATAAACGCCGGTTAACATTGCAAAAACACAGCCCAAAACTGCATCTGCCGCCGCTATTAAAAGTGCCGCAATCACGCCGCTGTAAGCATTTTTGCAAACACATCTTGCTGTAACGGCAGGGGCTATCATCAAAGCTACCGAAAGCACACTGCCCATAAAATTAAACACCGCCACCGCAGTAACAGCCGTAAGCACAAGGGTTGCAAAGTTATATAACCCTGTTTTTATGCCCGTAACTTTCGCAAAATCCTCCGAAACAGCCGCCGAAATCAGCCCCCGACGGAATATTACAACAAAAAGCAAATTTGCCGCCAAAATGCCGCCCAGCAAATACACAGCCTGCGAGCCTATATCGTAACCGAAAACGACCATGCGTTGTGCAACAGCAGCATAAACATCGCCCTTTAAAATGTAATCTACGTTTAGCTCACTCCCCCCGCAAAAAGCTTTAACCAAAATTATGCCAACCGCAAAAAAAATCGGGAACACCAGCCCAATGGCAGAATCCTCTTTAACATATTTTGAAAAACGCAGCTTTTCGCTTATTAACGCCGCCAACAAAGAGCCGACAACCGCCGCAATATACAACCACGGCGAGTAAATATCGCCCGTTATTATAAAGCCAACAGCAATCCCCGGCAGCACTGTATGCGTTACTGCGTCGGATTCCATAGACATTTTTTTAAAAACAAGTATATTGCCCGGCACGCTGGATGCACAAGCGGCAATGATGTATATTAGTATAATTTCCATTTACTTTTCTCTCCCCCTGTCGGCTTCGCCGACATCCCATTCTAAAAGCAAGAGGTCAGAGGCAAGAGGCAAGAAGCGACTTGCGTCGCTCGCTTTCTCCCCCTGTCGGCGTTGCCGACATCCCCCTCCCGGAGGGGGACTTTTTCAGCCTCTTTTTTGAGTGTGCCCAAAAGCCTCCCTCTTAGAGGGAGGTGGCAGGCGTAGTCTGACGGAAGGAGAAAAAATTCTTTACCCCTTATTTTATTACCGCTAACAACGCCGGCACACATGCCAAAAGTGCAATAACAGGTCCGGCGGGCAAAAACGGCAACAAGCACACCATGCCATATGCCGCTGCTGTTGTAACCGCACCAACGCAAGCCGACAGCACAACCATTTGCCCAAACCCTTTTGCAAACCGCCTTGCCGTTACGGCAGGGGCAATAAGCAGGGCACTCATAAGCACCACCCCCACGGTTTGCAAGCACAGCGTTATTGCCGCTATAGTAAGCACAAAAAGTGCAAAATCAGCAAAAGCACCGCCGCCTTTTGCAAGCCCTGCCGAGTAAGCATCAAACGCCGATATTTTAATATAATCAAAACACAGCAAAATTAACAAAGCAACAGCACAGGTGCAAACCGCTATCGGTATTATCGGGACATCGAGCGTTGCGTTTTCTTGCCCCACAACGAATTCCTCTAATTTTTGCAGATGCTCGCCGCCCGCATTTTGTGCAGCCGCCATAAAGCACAGCCCCAAGCCGAACATCCCCGACATTACAACTGCCATTATTGTTTCAAAACTGAAAGTTGTAACTTTTTTCGCAAGATTAATAATAAAAAAGGCGACCATAGCCGCAGCAAAAGCCCCCAGCAGCATAGCAGTTTGGCTTGAATTAAAAAACAAAAACGCCGCCGTTACACCCGCCAAAGAGGAATGTGAAACGCCGTCGCCGATTAGGCTTTGTTTTTTTAAAACCAGCACACTGCCTAAGCTCCCGCACAACAGCCCTATCAGGCTCAACCCTAAAAAGACCATTTTTTTCCTCCTTTAAGCATTTGCCATTTGCAATTTATCCAAAACCACCCCGAGCTTAAAAAATTTAAATTCTATTTAAATTTAAATAAAAATAAAATTTTTCACACAAACCACCCCGTCTGCTCTGCACAATCTTAAAAATTATTTATTTTTTTAGATTTTTAATAAAAAATAAAATTTATTTTTTACTTAGGGAGCAGCCACCCCTCCCCGGAGGGGAATTTTTGTGCTTTTCCGAGACTTTTAGCTCTTGCTTCTTGCCTCTTGCATCTCGCTCCTTGAAGCAGGGAGACTTTTTTCAATGCAGTTTAAATATTTCTGCATTCTGCATTTTTATTTCTTATTTCCATTTGCCATTTGCCACTTGCAATTTGCCATTTGCAATTTACAGAACATCTACTCCTCTGCATATGTCAGCTTCAAATTCCCCTCGGTAAAAACGTCTTCTACTCTGCCGCTTGAAACAAGGCTCTTGTTTACAAGTGCAACATACCCAAAATAGCGTTGCACCGTATAGCAATCATGGTGCACAACAATTATGGTTTTGTTCTGCTGCTCCATTTCTTTAAGTATATCGAACAAAATTCGGGAGCTTTTTTGATCGAGACCTTTAAACGGCTCATCCATAAGGTACAATGCCGAATCCCTCACCAACGCCCGTGCAAGCAAAACACGCTGTTTTTGCCCGCCCGAAAGCTCGCTGATTTGGCTGTTTGCAAAGCTTTGCATTCCTACCTTTTTTAGAGCTTTTGCCGCTTCAGCTTTGTTTTTTTGCTTTGTGCTTTTTTTAATAAAAATACTTTTAGTGCTGCCGTAACGCCCCATCATTACCATATCAAACACCGTAATCGGGAAGTCCCAGTCGATATTTTCGGTTTGTGGCACATAGGCTATGGCTTTTTTGTCGGGTTTTACGCTGCCGAAAATTTTAATTTTGCCGCCGTTTGTTTTTACCAAGCCCAGCAACGCCTTTAAAAGTGTAGACTTGCCTGCACCGTTTGGCCCCACAACTGCACACATTACGCCTTGCGGCACGCCAAAGCTAACATTTTGCAACGCCGGCTTTTTATTATATAAAACACTTAGTCCTTCGACTTCTAAAGCGTTCATTTGTATAATCACAAGCCTTTCCTGCTCATTTGCTTTGCTTTTTTGCTGCAATTTTTGCGTTGTTGCATAGTCTGTTATTTTATTGTATGTTTTAATTGGGTTTTGGTGCTTCAAGGAGAAAAAAACAAGATGCAAGAAGCAAGAACCAACCCGCCTTACTTTACATAAGGCGGGTTGGTTGAGCTAAATCGTTTAAACGCATTTTGCCGTCTTTTGCTTTCATTTTCAAACCGTTACAGTTTGTAACGGTTTCATTTCCTTCGTCCAACAAGCTTTCTCCCCCTGTCGGCTTTCGCCGACATCCCCCTCTGAGAGGGAGACTTTTTAGCCTTCTTTTTTAGTGTACCCAAAAGCCTCCCTCTTAGAGGGAGGTGGCAAGGCGTAAGCCTTGACGGAAGGAGAAAAGAGACAATAAAACCCCGCCCCACTGAGTTAAAACTAACGAGCAAGGCGGAGTTGGCAATAATATTAAAACACTAAAAAACTAAATCTCTAAAACTTTGCCTATTTGCAGCACATCTGTACTTAGGTTGTTCTTTTTATAAATCGACTCTACGGTTGTGCCGAACTTTTGTGCAATTGTCCACAGGCTGTCGCCCGCTTTTACAATATACAGACGAGAACTCTCGCTGACATCGGGTTTTACGCTAATTGGGATATACATCCTCTGCCCCAGCGTTAAAACATCGCTGCTTAGGAAGTTGTACTTCATAATAGCTTCTACCGTTGTGTTATATTTGCGGGCAATGTTCCACAAGCTGTCGCCGGCTTTTACGCTGTATATTACCTGAGAGGAAGCTTTAGGGCAGGGTTTGCCGCATTTGTCAAAGTTTGCAAACGCCGGGTTGGCGGGGATTTCTATAACCTGACCGACACAAAGCGTGGGGCAGCTAAGGCAGTTAAGGCACATAATCTCTTTGGAAGATGTACCATATTTGTGTGCAAGACTCCACAGGGTTTCGCCTTTTACAACAGTATGCACTACGTTGCCGCATTCGTTAATCGTGTCATCGGGCACAATTTCTTCCTCTTGGCATTGGCAAGTTTCTACCACTTTAGTGCCAAGGGTTTCGTTGCTTTGGTTTATATATACCGGCGTGTCTATGCTTGTTTGGGGAGCGTACGAACTAATATCTGTATTCGCTGCAAACACGTTATCGGAGTTCGGCGGAATTACAGCCTCCGCATTAGAGAGCTGAATATCCGCAATAGCATCTGGGTTATAACTGCTGATAATTTCAGTGTCGCCGGTAGGTGAGGCAATGCCTGTTGTAATGTCAAACGCTTGTATAACAGCCGGTTTGGTTTTGCTTTCGGGCTTAACCTCTACCACTTCTAATTCTATTTCTTTTTTAGGCACAGATACAGCCGAAACACCGCTATTAACCGATGCAGACGTTGCTTTTTGCGGAATTTTTAGCACTTGCCCAATGCTTAGGGCATCGCTTGTTAAACCGTTAAGCTGCTTTATGGCATCTACCGTTGTGCCGTAGCGGTTTGCAAGAATCCACAAAGTTTCGCCAGAGGTTACAGTATGGTTAAAATAGCCTGTAGAACCGCCGCCGTTGCCGCCTGAACTTGCCGACGGAATTTTTAGCACCTGCCCAATGCTTAGGGCATCACTTGTTAAACCGTTAAGCTGTTTTATAGCATCAACCGTTGTGCCGTAGCGTTGAGCTAAAATCCACAAGGTCTCGCCCGAGGTTACCGTATGGTTAAAATAACCTGTCGAACCGCCGCCGCTGCCACCGCTGCCGCCTGAACTTGCCGACGGGATTTTAAGCACCTGCCCAATACGCAGCGAATCGCTTGTTAAACCGTTAAGCTGTTTTATAGCATCAACCGTTGTGCCAAAGCGGCGGGCAAGCAGCCACAATGTGTCGCCCGATACTAC